>NZ_JBSFJC010000047.1:0-60454 GCF_053597855.1 Kitasatospora sp. NPDC001225 | reverse complement strand
CGTCCCCGCCCCGGCCGCGCCGACCGCCGAGGCGGCCCCGGCCGCCGCCACCCCGGCCGGGCAGGCCCCCGCCGCCGGGGCCGCAACGGCCAAGACCGACGTCAAGGCCGCCGCGAAGGCCGCGGCCAAGCCCGCCACGCCGAAGGCCCCCGCCCCGTCCGGCGGAAGCGGTATCGGCATCACCTTCGGCGGCCTGAGCGAGGGCGGGAAGATCGGGCTGAACGACCTGGTCCCCTTCACCGTCACCTGGAAGAACAACGACGCCACCGGCACCCGCAGCGTGGCCCCGGTGGTGGCCACCCAGCAGTACGAGGGCGCGCCCTGCACCATGGTGCTCGCGATGGCGGACGGCACCCTGGAGCGCAAGGACGCCTCCGGCTGGAAGACGCTGGACCACCTCAGCCAGGGCGGTGGGATGGACTACGCGGGCACCGCCGACGACGCGGCCTTCACCCTGGCCGCCGGCGAGAGCCGGACCATCGAGTTCCGGATGCGGCTGTCCCTGGCCAACCGCCCGGGGCAGATCACGATCGAGGCGGACGCCCCCGTGCCGCACTCCAGGAACTACCTGGACATGGCGAAGGCCGAGCTGAACGCCACGGTCGTCGACAGCCACAGCCCGGAGATGCTCTCGGTGATGCCGCCGGCCAAGGGCATGATCACCACGGACCCGCTCCCGTTCAGCTTCCGGGTCTCCTCGCCGGACGGCACCGCGGGCCTGCGCCCCCGGGTGACCGTCTGGAGCTCCGAGGGGCCGACCCCGAACGACGTCACGGTGGAGGCCCTGGTCGGCGACGTGTGGAAGCCGGTCGAGCTGAAGGACGAGTGCGGCCTGGTCACGGTCGACCCGAACGTGCCGGGCGTCCGCGACGGCAACACGGTCGAGTACACCTTCCGGGCCACGTTCAAGGAGGCCCCGAAGTACGGCGCCGACGTGGACATCCGGGTGAGCGCGGAGTCGAACGGCCACCAGTCCGTCCAGCGGTCCGTCTTCCTGCGCGACGCGCGCTGACACCGCACACCCGCGCAGCCGCGCACCCGCGCACCCGCACCACCGCCCCGGCCTCCCACCACTCGGGAGGCCGGGGCGGTGGCGTTGGGGAAGAGGCGCCGGGACGCCGATGTCCCGGTGAGCCGGAGGGCTACCGGTACCAGTCGTCTCCGCCGTCGGCGAGCGAGCGTCCGAGGTAGTCCCGGAGACCGCCGGCCACCCAGCGGCGGCTGTCGGTCTCGTGCTCCCAGACGAAGACGTCCGGCCTCCGCGGCGTCCGCACGAAGGCGAACTGGTCGCCGCCACCGTTGTCCCCGAAAAACAGGAGTGCGTCGAACGGCATGTACAGCCGGGCGAAGGAACCGTCCGTACGGAAGTGGAGGTTCTGCTCGACGATCTGCTCGACGGTCCAGACGGTGTCCACGCTGGTCCGCCCGACGAGTCCATTGCTCTCCAGCAGCAACTGCCTGAGCTCGGACGGTAGTTCCTCCCCCAGCTTGCGCTCGGCCTCCGCCAGGACCGACTCGTCGGCGGGCTCCGCGAAACCGGCGTCGGGGTAGGCCTCGCGGGCTGCTTGTCTCCACATGATCCGGAAGCGTAGCCGTCCCGGACGACACGCCCGCTCAGCCGGGACCGGGTTCGTCGTGGATCGTCAGTGATCCGGCGAGGTCGAGGTCGGCGACGGTGCCGTGCGCCCCGGCGCGGACGAGCAGCACGGCGCCAAGCGCGGTGCTCCAGAACGTCCTGGCCTCCACGGCGAGCGGTCGGCGGGCCGTCCAGCCGCGGCTGTCGACGAGTTGGCCGACGAAGCGTTCGGACTGCCGGAACAGCAGCTGGAGGTGCCGGTCGACCACGGGGGCGAGTTCGGGCTTGGAGATCCCGGCGGCGAGTGCCCGCGTGACGGACGGGAGCGAGGGCATGGCCAGGACGGCGCGGGCGATGTTGCGCCGGAACGTCGCCGCGTCGGGGGCCTGGCGGCCGATGCGCTCGATCCGTCGGGCGTCGTGCAGCAGGCCGAGGAAGGCGGCGTGCACGAGCAGTGAGTCCTTGGAACCAAAGTGGTAGGTGACCTGGTTGGGGAAGACGCCTGCCGCGTTCGCGATCTCCGCGACGCTCAGCTCGGCGCCGGGCCGCTCCTTGCAGAGCTCCGCGGTCGCCTCGATCAGCCGGATCCTCGTCGCGCGACCGCGGTCCCGCGAGCGGCCCGGGGCCGGTCGGGCTCCGGTTCGCTTCTTCTCCACGCGCTCCGTCTCCTCCACGCGCTCCTTCTCCACTCGCTCGTTCTCCATCCCGGAATTGTATGTGATACAACTTGCCCCACATCAACTTGTATCGCATACAAGAAAGGCTGAGGAGCATGCACCGGACCGAAGTCGTCGTGACCGGACTCGGCGCGATCACCCCGCTCGGGGCCGACGTGGCGTCCACCTGGGAGGCCCTGCTCGCCGGCGCGTCGGGCCTCCGCGGGAACGCCCTGCGCGGCCATGAGGGCGTCGGCCTCCCCGACACCGTCGCGGGGACGATGGCGGTCGACCCCGCCACGTTGCTGCCGCCGGTACAGGCGAGGCGGCTCGACCGCTCGCAGCAGGCAGCCCTGGCCGCGGCGGCCCAGGCCTGGGCCGATGCCGGAGCCCCGGAGGTGGCCCCGGACCGGCTCGCCTCGGCGATCGGCACGGGCATCGGCGGCGTGGGCACGCTGCTGGGGGAGGACGACGTCCTGGAGACAGCCGGAGCCCGGCGCGTCTCACCCCGCACGGTGCCGATGCTCATGCCGAATGCGGCGGCGGCACTGATCAGCATCGAGTACGGCGCGCAGGCCGGGGTCTACACGCCCGTCTCGGCGTGCTCCTCCGGGGCCGAGGCGATCGCCCTGGCGGCCCGTCTCATCCGGGCCGGCGAGGCGGACGTGGTCATCGCGGGCGGGACCGAGGCCGCGACCACTCCGATCACCGTCGCCGGGTTCGCCCGGGCCCAGGCACTGTCGGGGCACACCGCCGATCCCGCCTCGGCGTCCCGGCCGTTCGCGGCGGACCGCAGCGGATTCGTCCTCAGCGAAGGCGCCGCCGTCCTGGTGCTCGAAAGCGCCGAGCACGCCGCCGCCCGGGGCGCGCGCGTCCACGCGGTGCTCGCGGGCGCCGGCATCGCCGCCGACGCCCACCACATCACGGCGCCCGCCCCCGACGGCGCCGGTCAGGTCTCCGCCATGCGCAAGGCCCTCGCCCAGGCCGGTCTGACCCCCGGGCAGATCGGCCACATCAACGCCCACGCCACCGGTACGCCGGTCGGCGACGCCGCCGAGGCGCACGCGATCAGGGAGGTCTTCGGCCGCGCCACCGTGACGGCCCCCAAGGCCGCTCTCGGCCACCTCTTCGGCGCCGCCGGGGCGATCGAGGCGCTCATCGCCGTCCTCAGCGTGGAGCACGGCGTCATCCCGCCGACCCGCAACCTCACTGCGGCGGGCATCGGCCCCGACATCGGCCTCGACGTCGTCGCCGAGCGACGGGACGTCCCCCAGGAGGCCGTGCTCAGCAACTCCTTCGGCTTCGGCGGGCAGAACGTCTCCCTCGTCGTCACCGGCGCACGGCACCGCGCGTCCCGTACGGCCCCGGCCGCGCCATGACGGACACGGACGATCGCTTCGGCCGCCACGAGACAACGGGGTCCTAAGGGGTGCCCTGACAGGACGCCTGCCGCCCGAGCCAGCCGGTCGCGGCGGCGAGTGACGGATCCCCCTCCTTACGGGTGTCCACGGCCTCGTCCGGCTCGATCGGCCCCGCGTGGATCCGGCCCGTACGGTCCGCCTCGGCGGCGCCCGTGAGCAGGACGACCGCACCGTCCGACAACCGGTGCGCGGCGTTGCCGGTGGGCACCCCGTAGGTGCGCGCGCCGAAGCTGCGGGTCTCCGGGCGGCCGATGAACGCGATGGCGACGGCCTCGCCCGCGCTGCCCGTCCCCGGGCCGGTGAGGACGGCGACGGGCGCGCTCGGCCACGCGTCCGCGCCGGCCCCGAGGGGCTCCGCCTGCGGGGCCCCGTCCAGGAACGGCACGCCCCCGCGCACCGACCAGACGCTGCGGGTGCCGTCCGCCGTGACGAAGGCCCCCACCGGACCGTCCCCGAGCAGCGGAGCCGCCACGGCCAGCGGCGCCCACATCCCGCCGCCGCTCTCCCGGCGGAGGTCCACCACCCAGCCGCAGGCGCTCGCCCCGGCGACGGCGGCGCGGCCGCGGGCGACGTACTCGGCATAGGTGCGCTCCGAGCCGTTCACCGCCGGAAGGTTCAACCTGGCGATGCCGCCCGGAAGTTGTTCGACCGTCGGGGCGTCGACCGTCACGGGGTCGGCGTCCACGGCCGCCGCCTCGCCGGGCGGGTAGAACCGGCTGTGGCCGTCCCCGAGCGCCGCCACCGCGCCGCCGACCGCCCCGTGGGTGTCGGCCGCCGTCCGCGCCCCGGCCGCCCGCGCGAACGCCTCGCCCCGCAGCTTCGGCCAGTCCACCGTCGCGGTGTTCAACGACTCCCGCTGCAACAGGTCCAATGCCTCCGACAGGTAGCCGTGCGCCTGCGCCGACATCCCCCCGGGCTCCCCGGAACCCCCGGAACCCCTCGAACCTCCCGAAGCGCACCCCGCGACCAGCGCCACCGCGCCCGCCACCACCACGGCGATTCGCGCCGCTCTCATCCGCACCCCTCCCCCGGTTCGTACAGCCCCCATTCCTACCCCACGAACCGGCAAGCGGCGACGGCCGGGAGCCGCCCACGACGGCCGCTGCCTGGGACCCGCTGCCGCCCCTGCCGATCCCCGATGCCGTCCCGCAGGCCCGCCGGGTCCCGCCCGGCCGAAAACCATCGTGTGCGCGGGACCCCCCTAGATATCTCGGATGGACAGGGCGTCAGGCCGCACGCGAGGCTTCCGGGAGGTCGGACCGGAACCATTCCCCCTACCGGAGGGATCTCCTCATGACAGCATCACCCAGGCGCCGACGGACCGTCTTCACCTCGGGGTTGGCCGCCCTCTTCGCCGTCGCCGGGTTGGGCCTCACCGCCGCCCCCGCGCAGGCCGACGCACCGCCGCGCGCCACCTGCAACCCCGAGATCGACCAGGTCTGGGACGACATCGTGACGGCCACCGTCACCCCGGTGGTCACCGAGTTCACGTCCTTCAACGTCGTCCCCGGGACGACGGGGCAGCAGCAGCAACGGCTCACCCAGGTGGCGATGATCACCACCAAGATCAACAACAGCGCCGATTTCAACCTCAGCTACAGCTCCGCCCTGGGCCAGGTCGGCCTCAAGACCGGCTTCCAGGTCGAGACCAGCCGGGCCAACACCCGGACCACGGACACCTCCCGGACGGTGAACATCAACGCGCCGGGCAACTACGGGATCTTCCGCGGGTTCCTGCGCGTCGACGGCGAGTGGACCCGCTACCTGTGCGCCCGCTCGGGCCAGGGCACCGGGTACTGGATCAAGGCGAACCCGAACGGCACGGGCTACTACACGACGTACGGGGCGGCGAGCGAGGGCGTGGTGCTCTGCTCGTACCCCGAGCCGGCCGGGACCGTCCGCGAGGCGGCCCGCCTCGAACTCTGCAAGCACTGACCCGTGACCGCGTCCCACCCAGGAGGGAAGACCATGGCGAAGTCCGGCAAGCGCTCCACCCGCCGACTCGGAGCCGTGCTCGGCAGCGTCGCCTTCGTCGGCTCGCTGCTGACCGTCGCGGCGCCGGCCGCGCACGCGGCGAATCCGCTGGACGGCTTCACCTGCGAGAGCGGCGGGTACCGCATCTTCACCCCGTACACCTATGCGAGCGACCGGATGGTGCTCGGCTGGTCCCATGCGTCGTGGGACAACGGCTCGATCGTCCAGGAGCCGTGGCAGGACGCCGCCCACCAGCAGTGGACACTGTGCGGCGAGAACAATCCGACCCGGACCGACGGCAAGTACTACAAGCTGATGGACCATGCGCGCCACTGGTGCCTCGGCATCGACCGGGCCATGACCGACGACGGCAACTGGCTGATCGACGAGCCCTGCAACTACTCGCAGAGCGAGATCTTCTTCATCCAGCCGGTGCCGGGCACCAACCTGAAGGCGATCATGGCCAAGCACAGCAACCGCTGGCTCTCGGTGGACGGCTCCAACTCCGGATCCCACGTCACCCAGGGCTCCTTCAAGGCCGACCTGTTCGAGCTCCACAAGGTCTGGTAGGCACCCGCCCGAGCGCCCGTGGGGGCCTTCCGGCAGCGGAACCCGGCCGGAAGGCCCCCAACGGCTGCACCGGAATCACCGTCGGCCGATTCGGCGAGCTCAACATCTTCACCTGCCCGAACGATCCCGGACATCCGCACCGCTGGAGCGTCCAGTAGCCCACGGGAGGCGGCCCGTCGGCCCGGACCTCGGGCGGCGCCGCACTGTCTGCTCCGTCACTCCGGATACAGCGCCGCCAGGCGTGGCAGCCGTCGGCTCAGCTGGTCACCGTCGCCGAAGTCGAAGTTCCAGGCCGGGTCCAGCGGCGGGTACGGAACGGTGAGGGCCTCGTCGGGGAGGTCTTCACCGGTGGCTTCCCGGTAGGCGCTCCAGGCGATGCTCAGGGCCTCCTCGCATTCGATGTCGATCCCGTCGGCGGCGTACGCCTGTACGGCCGGGAGCGCGGCGAGCCGGTCCGGGTCGGTGATGACGCTGTCGAAGGTCGTGCGGCCCTGTGTGATCAGCCAACCGCGGAAGTAGTCGAAACCGTCGTCGGAGCAACCGCCGTTGATCAGGTAGGCGGCGCCCCACAGCGGAGCCCGGTACGAGTCGGCCATCAGATTCCGCAGGACCTGCTCGGCGGCGACGATCTCCCTGGCGGGGCGAAGCGCGAGCAGCGCGCCGGCCCGGATCGCGACCGCGTGGCCGTTGTCCGGGGCCGGCGCCTGCGAGCGGGCTTCCTCGATCAGGTTCCAGAACTGCTGGGTGTCCATGGTGGTCGAGCATCGCACCGGACTCTGACAGCACGGCCAGGAGACGGACCGTGCCCGCCGCGACGGACCGCCCGACCAGGAGCGGGCGCCTCTTCAAGCGCTGGAAGCCGTCCGACCGGGTGTCCGGCTCGCGACGTTACGGGAGGCTGGTTCGTGAATCTCCGCCTGGTCCTGAGTCGTTGGCGACTCCACACCAGTGCCGCGTTGGAACGCTCCTTCACAGGCGGGGTGATGATGGCATGGCGCGTGTGGCGAGGTGGACCATGAGGTGCCCAGGCTACGGGTCGAGCCGCCGCTCGTACGAGCCCGCTCCACCGACGGGCGTCAGCGCAGTGCGATGACCTGGCCGGGCAGGAGCAGGTCGGGGTCGTCGCCGATGGTGTCCTGGTTGAGTTCGTAGAGGGCGGGCCAGCCGCCGTCCGTGGCGAAGGCCTCGGCGATGCCGCCGAGGGTGTCGCCGGGTTCCACGGTCCAGGTGTCCGGGCAGTCCTCGTCGTCGTCCGTGCAGACCGGAGCGGGGGCGTCGGCGTGGGATGGCGGGGTGGCGGAGGCATGGGGCCGGGTGTGCGCCGGCCGGTTGCTGCCGGTGTGAGCGGCCGGGTGGTCGCCGCCGTGCGCGGCACGGGCTCCGCAGGCCGGCCACGGGGTCAGGCCGCGACGCTCGGCGAGGTGTTCGGCCACGGCGATCTGCTGTTCGCGGGTCGCCCGGTCCGCGCGCGGCGCGTAGGCGAGGCCACCGTTCGAGCGCCAGGTCCCGCTGTCGAACTGCAGCCCCCCGTAGTAGCCGTTGCCGGTGTCGGCCTGCCAGCGCCCTCCGCTCTCGCACCTGGCGACGGCATCCCAGTCCACTCCCGTTCGGACCCCCGCGCTCGCCGCGGCGGCGGACGCTGTTGCCGTACCGCCGGCGAGGGCGACGGCGAGCAGGGACAGCAGAACGACGACCAGGCGACGGGCCACGGACAGCGGTGACATGAACGCTCCGTACTCCGGGAACAGGGACCGGGCACCGAAGTGCCCCTCCCACCCATGCACCTGACGCCCTCGACGAGCAGGAGCGCAGCGCCGATCTCGCTCGACCGGCGGCTCGACACCACTCGAACGCGCGACCGGGCCACCGGGCTACGGGCCGAGCGATCGCCCGAGCGGCCCGGAACGCCTCCTCGGGCCGTACGGGTGGGCCACTCGTGATCCACGGCGGGGCTCCGACCCGCAGCCGCGCCCTTGGGGCCAAGGACGGGGGCAGCGGTCGGGAGCCGGGCGCCGCCCGGGGTTCGGTTCTGCGGTCAGGCCCCGGGGACGGTGAATAGCATTTTTGCTGGCTGTCCGTCAAAACCCTGACGCATTGGGCTTGTTCGGGCTCGTCGTTTACGCTGGGCGGCGGTTCGATCACGCAACTGGTGTGTCTGAGGGGGCTGAGACGATGGCAGGGTTCCGAGTGAATCCGCAGGACCTGCGCGACGCGTCGAAGAGCGGCTACGCGGTGGCGAAGGGCATCCAGCAGGACTGGGCGGAGGCGTTCGGCCACGCGCCGCCGGCCCTGGGCCTGCCGAACTGGTCGTTCGAAGGAGCGGCCCAGGCCGCCCTCCACGACCTGGGTGAGCACATCGACCGCATCACCACCAGAACCCTGGCGGAGGCGGCCGGCAACCTGTCCATCATCGCCAGGAGTTACGAGAACACGGACAACGGCGCCGCCTCGACGGTCGACGGCGCCGGGGCGCAGACCGGGACAGGGGGGCAGGGCTGATGCCGCACTACTGGGGAATGATCAAGGAAGCCGATGTCGGCACGCTCAGGACGGCCGTCCAGGTCCTGACGACCTTCGAGGGCAGGTACAAGCAGCAGGTCACCGCCTGGCAGACGATGCAGCGCACCCTCGCCTCCTCGTCCTGGCACGGCCAGGCGTCGGACGCGACCACCACCGCGCTCCAGAACCGCACCAACCAACTGCTGCTCGTCGACCAGTTCATCGAGGACCTGCGCCGGATGCTGACCGACGGCATCGACAGCGTCCTCCTCCTGCAGGCACGCCAGCAGACGCTCATCACGCGGGCGACCGGCAACTGCCTGGAGATCGTCGCCGCCGACGTGAACGCCACACCGGTGGTGCGCGTCCTGCCGCCCGACCAGCACTCCCGCAACGACCCCGAGTGGCGCAAGGAGGTGGAGGCCGCCCGCGACCGCCTCGTGACGGACATCGACGCCCTGTGCACCTCCGCCCGGGGCGACGACGACCGCCTCGCCCGGGCCCTGGCCGCCTTCGACTACATCGCCAAGCAGGACGGGGACTACGACCCGGAGAAGGTCGCCGAGATCACCAAGGCCGTCGCCGAACTCGACCGGATGACAGTCGGCAGCGTAGGGAGCGGCCCCGGCAACCCCGACTCCAACCGGGCGTGGTGGGACTCCCTGCCCGAGGCCACCCGCCATCAGCTCATCCAGGACCACCCCGGCAAGATCGGCTCCCTGAATGGCCTGCCCGCCGAGGTCCGTGACCAGGCCAATCGGGCCTGGCTGCCCCAGCTCCGCGAGGAGATGGCCCGAGAACTCACCGGCCCCCGTTCGCAGAACATCACCCAGGCGAACCTGGACGGCCTCGACGCCCTCCAGAAGCAGATCGACACCCCCGGCACGCCGCCCCAACTCCTGCTCAGCATGGACGACCCCCACACGGTGTCCCACGTCCCGGGCGCCGTCCTCGCCTACGGCAACCCCGACACCGCCACCCACATCGCCGCCTACGTCCCGCCCGACCCCGCGGTGGGGACCCTTCCCGCGGACGCCGCCGCCGCACGCAACCTGGCCGTCGCAGCCGGGAAAGCGGACCCGACGAAACCGACCGCGAGCATCGTCTTCACGAACCTCGGCCCGGCCGGCGACCCGTACCAGACCCCCACCGCCTCACTCAGCCCGCTGCGCGACGGCGGCCAGACCATCCACGGCACGTACAACGGACTGCGGGCCTCCCACCGCGACGGCAACGCCACCCTGAGCGAGGTCGCCGCCCCCGCCGACGGCTCCGGGTTCGCCGTCGCCAGCACTCCCCTCGCCGACACGGGCAAGCCCGGGTGGAGCTTCACCACCGACTCCATCGTCGCCAGGACACCGGGCGGCCCCGACGACCCGTCCTCCCGCCACACCGCCGCCAACGCCATCGTCGGGCGCCGGTAACGGCCCCGGGAACAACGGCCCGGGTGTCACACGGTCCGCCTATCCTCGCGGTATGAGCTTCAGGGGGTACTGGGTCGTGATGCCGGTGCCTGTCGACGTGGTCGCCGACGTGGCCCCGGTGTTCACGCCCCTGATCGACGCCCAGGCGGCGGCAGGCCGCGAGGGGCTGGAGCGGTGGCGCCACGAAAGCCCGGGACGACCGGACGTGACGGAGCTCCACGACTTGGCCGCCCCCTACCTCCTCGACGACCACCTCGACGTGCTCTTCGGGATCTGGGGCACCCACGAGGCGGCCGGCCCGTTCCTGAAGTCCTCCTGCCGCAAGGGCTACCCCGCCGTCGGCCTCGCCCACGCGCTCCGAGCCGAGCGGTTCCTCGCCCTGCCCGGCTGGTTCGGCCACTTCGTCCTCACCCCGAAGGAGGTCCGCGCCACGCTCCCCGCCGTCCAGGCCGCACTCGACCTGACACCCGACCAGCGCAGCACCGTGGAGCAGCGCCTGTACGACATCCTGGACGAAGTCTCGGAAGAGGACGCCGCCGCCCTGCTAGACGACCTCGTACCGGTCTGGCGAAGAGCCGCCGCCACCGGCCAGGGCCTCATCGGCGCCCAGGCCGTCCCCCGCTGAACACACCTGCCACCACCGGCTGTTGACAGGATCGGGCCGCATGAGCCACATGCGGTGCGGAGAAGGCCGCAGGCAAGCCTCCGCACTGGCGGGGCCGATGGGGCGTCGTGGTCGGTGCGGTGTGCGAACCGGCGGGCCACAGGTCTCCGCGCTGGCGCGCACCGCGGCGGGAGGGCCCGGCAGCGGTGCTGAGCCGCAGTCCGCCGACGGGCGCCTGTACCGGCAGCGGCAGTCGGGGCCACCCGAGATCAGAGGTCGCCGCCGTAGATCGCGGCGTCGCCGGCTCCCTCGTACGGGCCGTAGTCGCTGCCGGTGCGGGCGACGGTCTCCCGGGCCCCGCGCCCGCCGAGGAGCGCGGCCCGGGCGGCGAAGTCCGGCAGCAGCAGGCGCAGCGCCCGGTGTCCGTACAGCGCGGTCAGCAGTCCTGCCCCGTCGGGCTCCGATGGTGTGTCACCTGATGCCGCCGCCCCGTTCAGGGGGTGCCGGCGGCGCAGCTCGCGCAGCAGCCTGTGTCCGGCGAGGGTGCGGGCCGGAGCGCAGAGCAGCATGAGCGGGAGTACGGTCATGGGCAGGCCTGTCCACCAGGCGCCCCGGGCGGTGGCGAGCGCGCCTGTGGCGCAGGTGGCAGTGGCCAGCACGCTGGATGTGGCCAGCCGGGCCGGGCCGCAGCGCAGGCCGCGGCGGACCAGGTCGGTGCGGGTCTCCTCGCGGGCCCGCCGCACAGGTGGGGTGGTCATGGCGTCGGCCCAGGACAGGTCCCGGCCGAACGCCGTCCGCGCTGCCCGGTGCAGTGGGGTTGTGTCCTGCGCGGAGTGGGCGTGCACCACCCGCCGCAGGCGGCCGCGTCGGTCGGTGTCGAGCACCCCCGCGAGGTGCAGTTCGACGACGGCCACGACCAGTGCGGCCTTCGATCCCCCACGTACCCCCGCGATTGCCGCGGCTGTCAGGCCGTCAGCCCTCCCCCGGGCCGGCTGCCATCGCAGCAGCGCCGCCCCGAGGAGCGCGGCCACCGCGCACACCACACCTATCGATCCCATCAAACCCCCTGAAGCACGGACCACCCGACGGCCCTCCCCCGGCCACCGTTCCCGCAGGATGACAGAGCGGGAAGGCGACGCCAAGCGGCCGACCAGCCCGACCGCCATGCCGCCGGAGCGCGATGAGAGCGCGGACGGCGATCCCGTCGAGCGTGCCGACGGCCTTCGTCTGTCCATGGGCGAGGCGGACGCGTGGAAGTCCCAGGGGTCGACGTCCTCGGTTCGGGCCTCCCCGCGCAGGCGGAGCGAGCGATCGTACGGCGGGTGCACGCTGGAGATCGGCTACTTCCTCGGCCGGCGGCACCGATCCGCGGACGCCGGATCAGGGACGCCGGTTCAAGGGCGACGTCCTTCGGGAGGGCGCCCTCGCGCCACCGCGCAGGTCCCCGCCGGACTGTGACCCCGGCCTCGGCCGGGCCGCTCTGCCGCCCTGGCCTCCCCGCACGACGGTGTCGTCGCCTACAGTGAGAGCTTCTTGCGGGCGGGGCCTGGTGACGGCACGAGCGGGGAGGGGGTCGGAGTGGAGCGACGGGTACGTCGGACCGCGGCGGCCGCGCTGTCCTGGGCGTTCCTCACGGCCTGGGCCGTCTTCCAGGTCCTCCTCGGCACGACGACGGCCACGGCGACGGGCGCGGCGCAGCCGGCCCCCGGCACACCGCCCGCCGTCGCCGCCCCGGCGGCCCCCGCCGTCGTACGGCTCGGCCCGGCGGGCGCGGAGGTCCGGCGCGCTGCGGACCGCCCCCGCCACGACGTCGCCCAGCGGCAGACGGCCGCCGCCGAGGCCGGTGTCCGGCTGCCCGCGCTCCCGCCGGTCGCGCTCCCGTCCGCCCGGACGGACGCCCCCCGGCCCCGGCCCGGGATGTACGCCCCGGGGCCGCGCCAGGAGCGGGCGCCGCCGTCCGATCGCTACGACCCCCGCCACACCCGCGGTCCCCCTTCCACCCGGTCCAGCTGACGTTCCACCGCGCCCGCCGACCCGGGTGCCGCGGCCTGCCCGCGGCCCGGACGGGAGGGCTCCGGCCACCGTGCCCGGAGCGTTCCCGGCGGCGCGCCGTCCCCTCGCGTCCGCCCGTCCCGGGTGCGGCGTCCCCCTGCGGACGCCCGGCTCCCGCGGACCGCCCGTGGAGTACCCATGCCTATTCGCCGTGCCGCGTTCTGGCGCGCGCTCGTCGCGCTCGCCGTCGTCGGCGTCTCGTTCTACGTCGCCCTGACCACCCCGCCCCGCCTCGGGCTCGACCTGCGCGGCGGCACCCGGATCGTCCTGGAGACCCAGGACTCGCCCACTGTCCGCGCCGACGCGGACGCCACCGACCGGGCGCTGGAGGTGCTGCGCCGCCGGGTCGACGGTCTCGGTGTCGCCGAACCCTCGCTCGCCCGAGCCGGGGAGCGGCGCATCGTCGTCGAACTCCCCGGCGTCCAGGACCCCCGCGAGGCCGCCGGGGTCATCGGCCGCACCGCCCAGCTCACCTTCCACGCCGTCACCGCGACCGCCGACGGCCCGGCCGGCCCCCCGGCGGCGGACGGCTCCCGGGTCCTCGCCGATCCCGGCCTCCCCGGTGGCCATCTGCGGCTGGGTCCGCCGGTGCTGACCGGCGACGGCGTCAAGGACGCCTCGGCCGTCCTCGACACCCGGACGGGCCTCGGCTGGAGCATCGACCTCTCCTTCCGCGGCTCGGCCGGCGACGCCTGGGCCCGGCTCACCGGGGAAGCCGCGTGCGCCGCGCCGGCCGACCCCGCCCGCCGGGTCGCCATCGTGCTCGACGACCGCGTCCTGTCCGCCCCCGGCGTCCAGGACAGCGTGCCCTGCGGGCAGGGGATCACCGGTGGTTCGACCCAGATCACCGGCGGATTCTCGGCCGACGAGGCCCGCGATCTCGCCGCCCTGGTCAAGGGCGGTGCCCTGCCCGTCCCGGTGACGGTGATCGAGCAGAGCACCGTCGGCCCCACCCTCGGCGCCGAGGCGATTCGGGCCAGCGCCCTGGCCGCGGCTATCGGCCTGCTCTGCACCGGGGCCTTCGTCATCGCGGTGTACCGCCTGCTCGGTGTGCTGGCCACCGTCGCCCTCGCCCTCTACGGACTGATCTCGTACGCCGCCGTGGTCGCGCTCGGCGCGACGCTCACCCTGCCCGGGCTGGCCGGCTTCGTGCTCGCCATCGGCATGGCGGTGGACGCCAACGTGCTGGTCTTCGAACGGGCCAGGGAGGAGTACGCCGCTCCTCGCGCGGTCGGCCCCGGCAGGGAGCGGGACCTCCGGCGCCCGCTGCGCGTCGGGTTCGCGAAGGCATGGAGCGCGGTGGCCGACTCCAACGTGACGACGCTGCTCGCCGCCGGTCTGCTCTTCGTGTTCGCCACCGGCCCGGTCAAGGGCTTCGGGGTGACGCTCTCGATCGGCGTACTGGCCTCGATGTTCTCGGCCATGCTGATCACCCGGCTGCTCGCCGAGTGGGCGGTGCGCCGGCCCGCCGTCGCCCGGCGGCCCGCCCTGACCGGCATGGCCACCGTCGGCCGGCTCCGGACCCGGCTGACCCGGCGGCCGCCCCGGCTGATGCGCCACCGGCGGCGCTGGCTGGGCGTCTGCGCCGGCCTGCTGCTGCTCGCCGTGGCCGGGATCGGCGGGCGCGGCCTGGACTTCGGCGTCGAGTTCACCGGCGGTCGGGTGGCGCAGTACACCGCCGCGCAGCGGGTCGACGCGGACGCCGCCCGCGCGGCGGTGGTCGGCGCCGGGTTCCCCCAGGCCGTGGTCCAGACCACCGGCGACACCGGGGTGTCCGTCCGCACCAAGGAGACCGGCGACGACCAGCAGCAGCGCATCCGAGAGGCGCTCACCGGCGTCACCGGCGAGCTGTCCGTGGAGCGCGACGAGCTGATCGGGCCGAGCCTCGGCAGCGAGCTGCGCGGCTACGCGCTGGCCGCGCTCGGGCTCGCGGTCGCCGCCCAACTGCTCTACCTCACGATCCGCTTCCGGTGGGCCTTCGCGGCCGCGGCGGTGATCGCGATGGCGCAGGACCTGCTGCTCGTCCTCGGCCTCTTCGCCTGGCTGGGCAAGCCGGTGGACAGCGTCTTCCTCGCCGCGCTGCTCACCATCGTCGGGTACTCGGTCAACGACACGGTGGTGGTCCTGGACCGGCTGCGCGAGCTGCGCCGGACCGGGGCGAAGGCGAGCTGGGCGGATCTCGCGGACCGCGCCGTGGCGCAGACCCTCCCCCGGACGGTGAACACCGGCATGGGGGCGCTGTTCGTCCTGGTGGCCCTGGCGGCCTTCGGCGGCGACTCGCTCGCCGACTTCTCGGTGGCGCTGCTGGCCGGGGTCCTGCTGGGCACCGCGTCGACGGTGTTCACCGCGATGCCGGTGGTCGTCCTGCTCCAGGAGCGGTTCCCGGACCGGCCGCAGGAGGCCGGGGAGGCACCGGCGCCTCACGCGGCGGGCGCGGCCCGGGCGCGCGACCACAACGGGGCGGTGGTCTGAGCGGCGTTGGTTCGGCCGGGAGGCCGTGCGTGCCGCGACCGGCCGGCCGCTCTCGGTCGGCCAGCGGGCGAGCAGGTGCTGGTGCTGGTGCTGGCCGTCAGCGCCATCGGACAGCGGAGCGCCGTCCTGACGCACGATGAGACGCCGACCTGCTGGTCAACGGCCTCCGTACAGCAGGACGTTCGGGCGCCGCAGGACGCGGGGCGGCGGCCCGCCGGATCGTCCGGCGGGCCGCCGAGGAGCACGGGAGGTCTCGTCTCCCGGCCGATCCGGTATCGGGAGACGTGCCGGCCGGACCGCGGGGGCAGCCGCTGTCCGGCCGGGCCCAGCCTTACCCCCGTACGGACGGCAGCGGGTTGGCCGGCTCGTCCAGCCACGCCCGGTGCCCGCCGTCCGTGTCCACGGTCAGCCCGAACCGGTCGAAGCCCGGGCGGCCCTGCTTCTCCCACCAGCGGACGACGTCCTCGATCTCCGACCACATCCGGCGAGGACCCGACTGGCGGACCTCGTACCGTTCCGCGCCGTCCACGAAGTCGACCGTGGCCCAGGACGTGACGCCGGTGTCGAACAGCCACAGGGTGGTCATCCCGTCGCCGTCGCTGCGCCGGTAGTACGCATCGGGCACGGCCAGGCCCACGACGAAGGACGCCAGCCAGTCGTCCACGACATCGAGCGGGCTGAGGGTCGTGTACTCCTGCGCGGCGTCGCCGGGCCAGTCGCCGGGCAGGTAGTCGTCGACGGGCGGGCCCTGATAGCGCTGTTGACGCATGCGCATGAACGCCGAGGACCCGGTGAACGGCCCCTCGGCGGTGCGGCCGGCGGCGGTGAGGCGGGCGACGGCCCCGCCGCCGAAGAGCGGCGCGAAGGGCAGCACCAGCACGCCCTGCGGCCGGATCTGCCCGATCACGGCCGCGGGGACCTCCCGTACCGAGCAGGTGAGGATCCCCCGGTCGTACGGGGCCCACGGCGGGTACCCGTCGGCGGCGTCGCCCACTACCGCGGTCGGGGCGTCGTCGAGGGCTCGGAGATTCGCCTCGGCCTGGGCGGCGACCTCCCGGTCCAGTTCCACGGTCACCACGGCATCCGCGCCTTGGCGCCGGGCCAGCAGCGCGGCGTTCCAGCCCGGGCCGGTCCCGCCCTCCCAGACCGTGTGGCCCTCGTGGACGTCCAGGTCGCGCAGCATGGAAGCCACCATTGTCGGCATGGAGACCGACGACGTCGGCTCCCGCTGCCCGCCGTCCGCGTCGTCCTCCCACTGCGTCACGATCGCCACGTCGGAGTACGCGAGCTCCAGCCACCTCCCGGGGTTCTCCGTCCGGTCGCAGCGCTCGTAGCCGTCGCTGGTGCTCGCCCAGACGACGTCCGGGAGGAACAGGTGGCGCCCGACGTCGAGGAAGGCCTGACGCCAGCCCGGGGTCAGCGCACCCGAGGCCTCCAGCCGGTCGACGAGCCGGCCCTGGAGGTCGGCGATCGCCGTCACTTGTGCTTCGGATCGGGAGTCGGGCCCTGTCCGTCGGGATTCGGCTTGGGGCCGATCTGCGGGCCGCCGGGCTTGGCGTGGGAGCCGCCCCTACCGTCGTTCGGGCCGCCCTTGTTCTCGTCACCCACGGGTGATTCCCCCTTCTGTGCGACGCTCCGAGAATTTCAGAGCAGAGCGTAGGTGAACGAGCACCCGAAGTGAATGGCAGTCCCATCGCTCCCCCTCGCGACGGGCACGGCTGGCCGACTATCCCAGGTGAGCCAACGCTTCGGGCGGTACAGCGCACAGGAGCAGCCGGGGAGCGCGCGCGGCGCCACCCACGCCGACGCCGGGCGCCTTGCCGAGGGGTGGGAGCGATACGGCAACCTGGCGAGGGAACAGTTCGTCGAGAAGTACTGGAATTCGCATGCCGTAGATGCCGGTCTCCTCCTGCAGTTCGCGGGCGGCGCCGTGGGTGGGCTTCTCGCCGGGGTCGAGTTTGCCGCTGGGGGCGTGCCACTGGCCGTAGCCGTAGGGGCCGCCGCGCTGGGAGAGCAGGATCTTGCCGTCCGGAGTGCGCAGGACGACGTGGACGTCCACGATCGGGAGCGGGGTGAGACTGGTTTCGGTGGTGCTCATGTCCTCATCTAACTGCCGTACGGGGTTTGGGTGTTGATCGTCCGGTGCGGTACCGCTTCCAGGATGGCCTGTGCGGTCTGCTCGGGGAGTCAGGTGGGTGGCGTCTCGGGGCGCCGGCGGGTCTCAGGGGCGGGGGGCGATCTTCAGGTCGCCCCGGGTGACCTGGCGGATGTGGGGGCCGGCCAGCAGGTCGTGCGGGTAGCCGAGTTCGATGCGGCCGGCCTCGTCGAGGCGGTCCGACTGGGCGGCGCTGAGTTCGACCTCCAGGGCGCCCAGGTTGTCCTCCAGCTGCGTGAGCGTGCGGGCGCCGACGACGGGCGCCGTCACGCCCGGCCGGTTCAGCGTCCAGGCGAGCGCGACCTGCGCGGGTGTGCGGCCCAGTTCGGCGGCGACCTCCTTCACGACCTCGGCGACGGCGAGGGCGCGTTCGGTGACCATGCCCAGTCCGGCGTTGAAGCTCCTCCGGGTGCCCTCCCCGGGGCCGGCGGCCGCCGCGGTCAGGTCGGCGCGGCCGTACGTGCCGGTGAGCAGGCCGCCCGCCAGCGGGGAGTACGGCAGCACGCCCAGGCCCATCTCCCGTGCCATCGGGACGAGATCGCGTTCCGCCGCCCGGTTGAGGAGGTTGTACTCGATCTGCAGGGCGACCAGCGGGGACCAGCCGCGCAGGTCGGCGACCGCCTGCATGCGCGAGACCTCCCAGGCCGGGACGTTGGAGACCGCCACGTACAGGACCTTGCCCTGCCGGACCAGGTCGTCCATGGCGCGCAGGATCTCCTCGACCGGCGTCGTGAAGTCCCACACGTGCAGGTACAGCAGGTCGAGGTAGTCCGTGCCCAGCCGCCGGAGGCTGGACTCCACCGAGGCGAACATGCTCTTGCGGTGGCTCCCCGCGGAGTTCGGGTCGCCCGGCCGGCGCAGCGTGGTGTACTTCGTCGCCAGCACCAGGCCTTCGCGGCCGCCCCGGGTGAACTCGCCCAGCTGGCGCTCGGAACTGCCGTCGGTGTACGTGCTGGCGGTGTCGATGAAGTTGCCGCCGCGCTCGACGTAGGCGTCGAACAGCCTGCGCGCCTCCGCCTTCTCCGCGCCCCAGCCGAACTCGGTGCCGAACGTGGCCGTGCCCAGCGCGAGCGGTGAGACCCGCAGTCCGGAACGGCCCAGCAGCCGGTAACTGTCGAGGGTGAGTGCCATGGTGACCTCCCGTGTTCGTGATCCGTCGTCGACAGCGAGTCTGCGGCGGCGACGGGGCACGGAGAAGGGAGGGGACTTCCTGGGAACACCCGTCCTACCCTGGCTGTTGCGCCGGTCATGACGACCTCCGCGCCGGACAGGACCCAGACCCAGGAGCTGGCCGCGTTCCTGCGCAGCCGGCGCGAACGCCTGGATCCCCGGGACGTCGGCCTGCCGGCGCGCCTCCGGAACCGCCGCACCCCGGGGCTGCGCCGTGAGGAGGTTGCCGAACTGGCCGGGGTCAGCGTCGACTACGTCGTCCGGCTGGAACAGGCCCGCGGGCTGCGCCCCTCCCCCGACGTGCTCCAGGCCCTGGCCGGGGCGCTGCGCCTGGCCCCCGACGAGCGCGCCTACCTCTTCGACCTGGCCCTGCGGCGGCCCCCCGGCGCCGACCGGCCCGCCACCGCCGCCGCGCCGCCGCTGGCCCGGCTGGTCGCCGACCTCGCACCGCTGCCCGCCATGCTCCTGAACCACCGCTACGACATCCTGGCCTGGAATGCCGAAATGGCGGGACTGATGGTGGACTTCGACGCCCTGCCGCCCCCGCAGCGCAACGCGATGTGGCTGTGCCTCATGCACCCGCGGGTGCGGGAGTTCTACCTCGACCGCGAACGCGTGGTGCGGGAGGGGATCGCCCATCTGCGCGCCGCGTGGGCCGCCCACCCGGAAGACCGGGCCCTGAGCGGCCTCATCGCCGAATTCGCCGCCGGTGACGAGGAGTTCGCGCGCCTGTGGGCGGAGCGGGACGTCCGGGTCAACGGCCGCGGCCACAAGGCGCTGCGACACCCCGAGGCCGGCGTCCTCACCGTGCAGTTCGAGACCCTCAGGCCGCTCCAGGACCCGGACCAGCTGCTGGTGATCTACCGTGCGGCGGACGCGGAGAGCCAGGCGGCCCTGGACCGGCTGCGCGTAGCTGCCGCCGGGCCGCGGCAGGGGCCTGACGGGCTCTCGCACGCGTCCGCCTCCTCACAGCGGCCCTGACCGTCGGCCGCTCACCACGGAGCGGCAGAGGCGGCACCTGTACGTGGAGTCAGCCGAGGTCGAACTGCCAGTACGCGGTGTCGCGGAACCCGGGCGACTTCGGGGCGACCTCGACCGTGACCGGGCCTCCCGCCTTGTCGGGCTTCACCCGCACCGGCACGGTGCGCTTCTGCTCCGTGCCGAGGGGCGGTGTGAGGGCGGTGACGGTCGCGGCCTGGTCCAGGAAGGTCATGCCGGGAGCAGGGACGGGAGCGGAGCCGAAGGCGGAAGGGGTGGACAGCGGGCCGGAGTCGATGGCCTTCCCCGCCCGGACCACGACGGCGGCGGAGCCACCGGTCGCGCCGACGCCGGTGTCGGGGGACGCCCCACCGGGGCGCAACTCCTCACCCGTGCCGTTGTCGTAGGTGATCGTGAAGCTGTAGCTGCCGTCGGGTTCCCGGCGGGGAGGGCCCACGGTGATCCTCAGGCCGTCGTCGTAGCGGGCGGTCCCGCCGGCGCCCAGGGGCTCGACGACGCTTCCGGGGCCTTTGACGTACCCGTGCTGGGTCAGGGAGTCCTCGAACGTGGCCAGCGCCATGGCTCCCAGGACGACCAGGGCGGTGAGGACCGCCAGCACGACCCCGAGGACGGTGGCCCAGCGCGGGGTGTCGGAGGGCCGGGGGCAGGCGGGAACCGCGTTCGTGTCCATGCGGGTCACGGTAGGGAAACAGCTGGTCGGAACGCATGAGCGGACGTACTCAAGGGCCCCTGAGTAGGCCTACGCGGTGCAGGTGCGGTCGCGGGCGGGGAGGTGTCCGGTGGCGAGGTAGGTGTTGACGGCGGTGTCGACGCAGGAGCTGCCGTGGACGCCGTAGTTGGCGTGCTGGTTGGCGCCCGCGAGGGTGAGCAGGCGGGAGCTGGGGAGGCGGTCGTGCAGGGCGGTGCTGCGGGTGTAGGGGACGCGGGGGTCGCCGGTGGAGGCGACGATCAGGGCCGGGGTGTCGTGGCGGACCTGGACGGGGGCTTCCCGGGGGCGGTCCCAGAAGGCGCAGGGGGTGATGTTCTCGGTCAGCGGGGCGAACAGCGGGTGGGCGGCGCGGGCGCGTTCGATGTCGCTCCAGTACGTCTCGGGGTCGCGCGGGGCGGGTGCGTCTCCGCACAGGATGGCGGTCTGGGCGCTGCCGGTGCTGGAGCCGGCGGGGGTGAACACGGAGCGCAGGAGGTCGGCGAAGGCGGGCGGCAGGGTGGAGGGGTGGCCCTGGGCGGCCCGGGCGAGCAGGGACATCTGCTCGGCCAGGGAGGCGCGTGCCGGGTCGGTGTCATCGGCCATCCCCGTGAAGAGCAGGGCGGGGACCTGGCTGTCGTCGAGGCGGAAGGTGTCGGGGGCGGTGCCCACGGTGAGCGGTTCGCGGGAGGAGGCGGCGATGACGCCGTCGAGGGTGGCGCGTACCCCCTCCCGGGTGCGGCCGAGGCCGTAGGTGCTGTCGCGGGCGGCGGTCCAGTCGGACCAGTCGTCGTACGCCTTCTCGTTCTCGGCCTCGGTTCCCTTCATGAGGCGGGGGCTGTAGCGGTCGGGGTCCAGGGCGCTGTCGAGGACCACCCGGTCGTAGCGGGTGGGGAACATCTGGGTGTAGGCCGTGCCCAGGTAGGTGCCGTATGAGTAGCCCAGGTAGGAGATCCTCCGTTCGCCGAGCGCGCCGCGCACGACGTCGATGTCCCGGGCGGTGTTGCGTGTCGTGACGTGCGGCAGGACGTCGGCGTTGGTGGCCCGGCAGCGGTCCGCGACGTCTCTGGCCCGGGCGGTCTGGCGGTCGAAGCCGGCCCGGTCGGGGCCGGCCGACAGCAGGCCGGGTCCCGAGGGCAGGCCGCAGTCCAGGGGGGTGCTGCGGCCGGTGAAGCGCGGGTCCATGCCGATCACGTCGTAGCGGGCGCCGGTTTCCTTCATCACGGGGCGCACGGTGAGCCCGATGCCGAGGCCTGGGCCGCCCGGGCCTCCGGGGTTCACCAGGAGGGAGCCGATCCGGTGGCGGGTGTCGGTGGCCTTCAGGCGGGACACGGCGACGGTGATGGTCCTGCCGCCGGGGTCGCCGTAGTCGAGGGGTACGGTCACGTCCGCGCAGCGCGCGCCCGCGGCGTCGAGGGCGCGGCCCGTCTGGTCCTCCCCGCCCCGAGCGCAGCCGTGCCAGTCCAGGGGCTGCTGGTAGTAGCGGCCGAGTCCGGCGGCAGGGGCCGCGTCGACGGCGGCGGCCGGCGTCGCGGCGAGGGCGGCGGGTGCGACGGCCAGGCAGGTGGTGAGGCCCGTGGCGAGGACGAGCCCCGCGGCCGAGGCGCGCCGGACGGTGGTGCCGGTAATGGTCATGCTGCTTTCTCCCAGGGGGGTGACGGACGCGTCCGGCCCGGAGGACGTCCGGGCCGTGCCGGTCGAGCCTCTCAACGCACCTGCTCCGAAGGCATCGCCCTGCGACACGAACTGGCGGTACGTCAGACGCACCACGGCGGGCCTTCGGTATACGACCGGCGTACCATTCCGCCCGTGCCTTCCGCAGGGCGGACGCGGTACCGGAACGCGTCGAGGGGGCCGTCGGAGTCGATCCCCTGGACGACTTCGGCGCCTTCGGCATCGTCGAGCGGTGGTGGAGTCGACTCAGCGGGCCGTCGCGGGGACGAGGTGGTCGAGGCCCTGGGCACTTCCCGTCGCCGCCTTGATCGAGCGGGGCAGCATGACGCGCTCGTAGGCGCGGACGGCGGCGCCGACGCTGGATTCGGTGACGAGGGCGTGGGCGAGGTCGGCGCCGTCGAGCATGGCGAGGTTGGCGCCCAGTCCGACCGGGGGCATCAGGTGTGCGGCGTCGCCGAGCAGCGTCACTCCGGGCACGTGCGTCCAGGCGTGCGGGGCGGGCAGCACGTGCAGGGGCCGGTTGACGAAGCCGTGGTCGCTGTCGCGCAGGATCCGCAGCAGGCTGTCGTCCCAGCCGTCGAACAGCTCCAACAGGTGCTCCCGCACGGCCCGTTGGTCGCCGAGGTCGAGTCCGGCGGCCGTGTGCCAGTCCTGCGGCTCGCGCAGCGCGAGGTAGCCGCGGATGTGACCGTTGCTGTTGCGCTGGGCGACCAGGGTCCGGCCGACGCCCTTCGCCAGCAGCGATCCGTTGCCGACCAGTCGGGCGAGTTCGGGGTGGCGGGTGTCGCACTGGTCGAAGCCGGTCTCGACGAAGGTGACACCGGTGTAGTGGGGTACGGCGGGGGACAGCGCCGGGCGGACCCGTGACCAGGCGCCGTCGGCACCGACCACCAGGTCGAACTCCTCGGACGTACCGTCGCCCAGGAGCAGCCGGCACGTGCCGCCCGCCAGCGGGGTGACCCCGGCGGCGGCACGGTCCCACCGCACCGTGTCCGGGGCGAGCGAGTCCAGCAGCAGGCCGCGCAGTTGGCCGCGGTCGATCTCCGGCCGGCCCCCGCCCGCGGTCGGCCCCCGCTGCGCGAGGAGGGCGCCGGTGGCATGGTCGAGCACCCGCCACTCGTCGCCCTCGGGGCGGGCGAGGGCATGGAACCGGTCGAGCAGGCCTGCCGACCACAGGGCGGCCTGGCCGGTGTCGGCGTGCAGGTCGAGGGAGCCGCCCTGCGGGCGGGCGTCGGCGTCGGCTTCACGTTCGAACACCGTGACGGCGCGGCCGTGTTGCTGCAGGATCCGGGCGCAGGTCAGGCCGCCGGGGCCGGCGCCGACGATCGCGATGCGGGGGGCACGGGCAGTGGGCATGGGTGCGTCCTTCCGGTGGTGGGCGGGTCGCCGGGCGGCCCGACATCACCAAGAAAGCACACCCGCTAAATAAGTGCAATGACTACACTTTCAGAGTGGATGCACTTCGGGCTATGGTGGTCGGGTGACCGAAGCGATTGGGCGCCGCGAGCGCAAGAAGGCCCAGACCCGCCAGTCCCTGGCCGACGCCGCACTCGAACTCTTCCTCGAACACGGCTACGACCAGGTCGGTGTCAAGGACGTCGCCGACGCCGCGGACGTCTCGGTGACCACCCTGTTCAAGCACTTCACCAGCAAGGAGGCGCTGGTCTTCGACCAGGACGACGACCTGGAGGCGGCCCTCGTCGCGGCCGTGCGCGAGCGACCCCCGGGCCGCTCGGTCCCACAGGCGCTGCGCGAGCACCTGCTGCTGACCCAGACCCGGTTCGCCATTCACGCCGCCGACCCGCGGTTCGCCGACTTCACCCGCCTGGTGCAGGACACCCCCGCGCTGCGCGACTACTCCCAACGGATGTGGACCCGCCACGAAACGGCCCTGGCGCGGGCCATCGCGCAGGCCGTGGACGCGCCCGACGACGACGTCAGCTGCGTCGCCCTGGCCCGGTTCGCCCTGGCGGCCCGCAGCCTGATCCTGCAGCACCCCGAACCGCGCCGGGCCGCCGACGAAGCCTTCGCCCTGCTCGAACACGGCTGGGCGGCCTCCCATCCGAGCAGCTGACCCGATCCGCGAGAGCCCCGATGCGCGCGCAGGCGCCGCGTGCTCCCGGCCGCGGCCCCCGTGATCCGCGGATCGCACCGATTGTCGCGAAGCCTTGACACTGCGCCACGGGCTGAGAACCCTGGTGCTGTACTCCAGGGACGCGAGGGACACGGCATGCCATGGGTTGACGAGAGCAAACGCCACCGGGGTTTCCCGGCGGCGGTGTTGGCGGACGGCAGCGAGCCGGAGCCGCTGCCGGACGGGCGCACCACCTGGTGGCTCTACAACGGTGCGGACGGTCCCCGGGCCACCGCGGTGCGCGGTGGTTGCAGCTGCGGCTGGCGGGGCGAGCAGGTGCACCGGTTGGACTTCGGCGACGACTCGGCGACCGAGGCGGTGGGCAAGGACACCGGGCCGTTCGCGGACTGGGAGTCGCACGTCGACCTGGCCGAGGGTGTGGTGCCGCGCGAGGTCGAGGACCTGATCGCGGCGCTGGTGGACCGGATCTGCGACCTGACGGAGAGCAGGCCGTACGCCGCCGCCCGTGCGGCCGGCCGGTTCGAGCGCGCCGCCGCTTCGACCGCGCTGCTGGCCGGCCGCAGGGCCCACCACAACCTGATGACCTGGGAGTACATCGGCCGCGCCTTCGGCTGTGGGTCGGCGGAGGCGCAGGAGCGGTTCGGCGAGACGCCGCAGGACGGCGACCGGGACGACGAGGTGTAGGTCGTCGGTCGTCACGCATCGGGCGGGCGGTGCGAGCACCGGTGCCGGCTGCGAGCACCGGTATCAGCGAGGACACCGCCAAGCGGGTGCCCGCGTCACCACGACGGGCACCCGCTCCTCAACCACCCCCGGTCCTGCCAGGACCGGGCTCCCGCCCCGATGCTGCCGCACCCTTGCCCGCGCGCGCCAGCTCCACCCCCCGAAGGGGTGACAGGTCCCAACCCTTCCGATTTTTTCTGCTCCACAGGAGTCCGCCCTGGCCCTGGGGGCGTCCCGGCCTGCGGGCGTCCCGGCCTGCGGCGCGGACCGCTTCCGGTCAGGCCTCCGGTCAGGCGTCGAGGACCTGGCCTTCGCGCTTGACGACCGGTCCTTCCGTCGACCACGGGAACTCGATCCAGTCGTCGGTCCGCTTCCACACGTACTCGCACTTCACCAGGGAGTGCGACTTCTCGTAGATGACGGCGGACCGGACCTCGGCGACGTGGTCGAGGCAGAAGTCGTGCACGAGCCGCAGGGTCTTGCCCGTGTCGGCGACGTCGTCGGTGATCAGGACCTTCTTGTCGGTGAAGTCGATCGCGGCGGGAACGGGCGCCAGCATGACGGGCATCTCGAGGGTGGTGCCCACGCCCGTGTAGAACTCGACGTTCACCAGGTGGATGTTCTTGCAGTCCAGCGCGTACGCCAGACCGCCCGCCACGAACACCCCGCCGCGGGCGATGCTCAGGACGAGGTCGGGCTCGTAGCCGTCGTCGGCGATCGTCTGCGCGAGTTCGCGCACCGCCCGCCCGAAGGTCTGGTAATCCAGGGTCTCACGCACATCAGTCACGACGATCAGTGTCCTTGGCCGTCGGCCGGGCCGCGAGTTCCGGCACGCTCTGGACCGGAAGTGTGGTGCTTCACACGTCGGCCGAGCGCTCCGGCCCCCGGGCCACGGCGGCCGGCCTGCGGGGAGCCGGGCGGGTGCCGTCAGGTCCGGCGGGCGTGGGAGGCCAGGCGGTCGGCGAGGGCGGTGACGAGGGTGCGCAGTTCCTCCGGGCGCTCGATGACGAACGGCCGGTCGATCGCGGCGAGGAGCGGCGGCAGCCAGTCGAGGCGCTCCGCCCGTAGCTCGACGCGCAGCCAGCGCTCGGCGGTCGGGTCCCCTTCCGGTGCCGGTGCCGGGTCGTGGTCCTCCAGTGTCGCGACGCCGGCGGGCAGGTGGGCGCGGATCTGCTCGGCCGTGCCATGGATGCGCAGCGTCACCTCGTGCCGGTAGTCGGCCGTGGCGAAGCCCGACAGCAGGCGGTCGGCCGGGTCGGGGCCGGCGGGCGCGTCGAACGTGCCGGGCAGGGCCCTCGCGTCCGCGACGCGGTCGAGCCGGAACGTCCGGTCCTCGCCGATCCCGGGGTCCGCGCCCGTGACGTACCAGCGGTTCGCGTGGGCGACGATCCCGTACGGGTGCAGCGTGCGCTCACTGGGCCGGCCGTCGCGGTCGGTGTACCTGAGGGAGACCGGCCGGCGGTGGCGCACCGCGTCGGCGAGGGTGAGCAGGATCCCGGCGTCAGGGGCGGCGTCCCCGCCGGAGCCGTCCGTGAAGGAGAGGGCGTCCAGGAGCGTGTCGAGCCGGGCCGCGACGTGCCGGGGCAGCACCCGGCGGATCTTGGCCGCCGCGGTCTCGCCCGCCGTGCGCTCGGCCGTCGCCAGTCCCGTCCGGCGTCCGGCGAGCAGTCCGAGCAGCACGGCCAGCGCCTCGTCCTCGCCGAGCATGAGCGGGGGAAGGCGGTAGCCCGGGGAGATCCGGTAGCCGCCGTACCGGCCGCGCACCGACTCCACGGGCACGTCGAGGTCGATCAGGTGGTCCACGTAGCGCCGCACGGTGCGCCCGTCGACGCCGAGGCGGTCGGCCAGTTCGGCCAGCGTTCGGGTACCGCCCGACTGCAGCAGTTCCAGGAGGGTCAGCACACGGCCGGTGGGTCGGGACATGTCCACAGCCTAGGCGGATAGTGGACAGGTTCTGTCCACTATCCCTCCTAGTCTGCGGAGCGCACGGCCGCTCAGCCGTACGACCGTGCAGCCGCGCGACCGCGGGCGGCTCCGACCCCGTCCCAGGAGGACACCATGGACTTCGTTTCGATCCGCATCATCACCGGCGACGTCGCACGCCTGGTCGAGTTCTACGAACGCGCCACGCGGGTGCGGGCGGAGTGGGCGACCGAGGACTTCGCCGAGCTCCGGACCGCGGGCGCCACCCTCGCGATCGCGGGCACCCGCACCGTCCCGCTGTTCGCCCCGGGCTCCGCCCGCCCGGCCGCCAACCAGAGCGTCATCACCGAGTTCCTCGTCGACGACGTGGACCGCGTCCACCGCGACCTGACCGGATTCGTCACGGACTTCGTCACCGAGCCCACCACGATGCCCTGGGGCAACCGCTCCCTGCTGCTCCGCGACCCCGACGGCAACCTCGTCAACTTCTTCACGCCCGTCACCCCGGCGGCCATCGCGAAGTTCACCCGCTGACGGGGCACCCCGCCGCTACGCCTTCCCCGCCCGCCGAAGCAGGTCTTCGTCACCCGCGGCGCCCGCAGCACCGACGGCCGCCGCACCGCGGGGCTCGCCGGTGTCCGTGCCCAGTCCCGCGAGCAGGCGCAGTCCGTCCTCGGCGGGGCTGCCGGGGGCCGCGGACAGCACCAGCAGCTCGATGCCCGGCTCGTCCGGCAGCGCGAAGTTCTCCTGGTGCAGTTCCAGCGGTCCGACCAGGGGGTGCCGGTACGCCTTGCGTCCGTGGGTGCGGGCGCGGACGTCCGCGCGGGCCCAGAGGCGACGGAAGCGCTCGCTGCCCATCGCCAACTCGCCGATGAGCGAGGCCAGTCGGGGGTCGTCGGGGTACTGGCCGGCGGCCAGCCGCAGGTGCCCGACCACGTCGAGGGTGCAGTTCTCCCAGTCGGCGTAGAGACCGCGGTCGGCCTCCTCCAGGAAGATGTGCCGGGCGGTGTTCAGGCCCGGCATCGGGCGGCCGAGGAGGAGGCCGGCGAGGCGGTTCCCGGCGAGGACGTCCAGGCGGTGGTTCATGATCAGCGCGGGTGCGCCGGCCACCAGGTCGAGGACGCGCAGCAGTTCCGGCCGGACCCGGCTGCCCGGCGCCGTCGCACGGCGGCGGCGCTGCCGCGCGAGGCGGTAGAGGTGCCCGCGTTCGGTCTCGTCGAGGTCGAGGACGCGGGCGAGCGCGTCGAGGACCTGCTCGGAGGGCTGGGTCGCGCGGCCCTGCTCCAGGCGTACGTAGTAGTCGACGCTGACGCCGGACAGGTGCGCGACCTCCTCGCGGCGCAGCCCCGCGACCCGGCGGCGGCTGTCGGTAGGGATGCCGACGGTGGCCGGATCGACCCGGGAACGCCTGGTCCGTAGGAAGCCCGCGAGATCGTCCATGCCCCTCAGTATGGCCGCGGCGGGCGCCCGTACGGCCGGCTCGGGTGCCCGCGAGGGTGGCCCTGCCGGTACCAGGAAGTCCGGTCCGACGGAAGCGGCGCCCCTGAACGCCGGGCGCCGCGGCGTCCAGGATCGGAGGCATCCGATCCGAAGGAGTCCCCCGTGAAGACGCTGATCGTCCACGCCCACCCGGAGCCGAAGTCGCTCAACAGCTCGCTGAAGGACCTCGCGGTGTCCACCCTGGAGACCGCCGGGCACGAGGTACGGGTGAGCGACCTGTACGCGATGAACTGGAAGGCGGTCGTGGACGCCGCGGACTACGGCCCCGAGGCCTCGAGTCCGCTGAAGGTCGCCCTGGACTCGGGCCGGGCCTTCGAGGCCGGCACGCTCTCCCCGGACGTCCGCGCCGAGCAGGAGAAGCTGCTGTGGGCCGACACGATCGTCTTCCAGTTCCCGCTGTGGTGGTACACGATGCCCGCGATCCTCAAGGGGTGGGTGGACCGGGTGTTCACCTACCGCTTCGCGTACGGCGTCGGCGAGCACAGCGCCACCAGGTACGGCGAGCGCTTCGGCGAGGGCACCCTCGCGGGCCGGCGGGCGCTGCTGTCGGTGACCGTCGGCGGCCCGGAGTCGCACTACGCCGCTCGCGGGATCAGCGGCCCCATCGACGATCTGCTGTTCCCGTTCCAGCACGGCGTCCTCTACTACCCGGGCATCGAGGTGCTGCCGCCGTTCGTGCTGTACGGCAGCGACCGGATGACCGACGAGGACTACCCGGCCGTCGCCCGGGCCTGGGAGCGGCGCCTGCTCACCCTGGAGTCGACCGAGCCGATCGCGTTCCGGCGGCAGAACTTCGGCGACTACGAGATCCCCTCGCTGCACCTGAAGGAGGGGCTGGAGCCCGCGGGCCGCACGGGGTTCGGGCTGCACGTGCGCGGCTGAGGGCGGTCGACTCGGTCCCCCGACTCGGTCTGTCAGCTCGGTCCACCGACTCAGTCTGCCGGCTCGGTCCACCGACTCGGACCGTCGGCTCGGTCTGCTACTTCAGTCCGCCGGCTGGGTCGGACAACCCAGTCTGGCGGCTGGGTCGAGCAACCCGGTCCATCGGCTGGGTCGAACGACCAAGTCCGTCGGCTGGGTTGAACAACCCAGTTCTCCGACTCAGTCCGCCGGCGACCGCTCCGCGAGCCCCCGGCGCCGCGGGCCCCGGGCGGGACCGCCTCGCTGCTCGTACGTCCACACCGCCAGCTGCGTGCGCGAGGCGAGCCCCAGCTTGCCCAGGATGCGTTCGACGTGGTTCTCCGCGGTCCGCTGCGCGATGGTGAGGCGCGCCGCGATGTCCTTGTTGGTGAGGCCCTCGGCGACCAGTTCCGCGACCTGGCTCTCGCGCTTCGTCAGTCCCGGGACCCCGGCCGGGTCGTCGAGGACGTGGGCCATCGCCTCGTCCACGGTGGCGCGCGCTCCGCGGCGGAACTCCCGGTCGAAGGCGGCCGCGCCCAGCGCCTCCCGTACCGCGGCGTCCAGGCACAGGTGCTGGGTGCGCATGAACGGCGCCGCGCCGAGCCGCCCGCCCAGTGACTCCCACAACAGGTGCAGCACGCCCAGGAGCCGGGCAGTGCGCCGCGGGTCGTTCCGGGTGCTCCAGGCGATGACCTCCACGCACATGGCCACGTCCCACCAGTCCTGGAACGGGCGCAGCCGGGCGATGGCCGCCCTGGCGTGCGTGGTCGCGTCGGCGGGCGCGTCCGCGCGCAGGGCCAGCAGGGCGCGGGCGAGCAGGGCCATGCCGTGCAGCCATGACTCGCCGTGCGTGCGGGCGGCCGCCTCGACCTCGCCGCACGCCTCCTCGGCCGCGGCGGCCTCGCCCCCGCAGGCGTGCGCGATGGCGAACTTGACCCGGCATTCGAGGGCCGCGTCGAGGCAGCCCAGCGCGCGGAACTCGGTGCGCGCCCGCGCGAACAGTTCGGCGGCGCTCGCGTAGTCCTCGCGCCAGACGGCGAGGATCCCGTGGTGGTGCCACACCCACGCCGACTCCCGCCGATGGCCGCCCTGTTCGGCCGCCGCCTCGCACGCGGCGAGCGCCTGCCGTACGTCGGCGTCCGGGTCGCCCTGCAGGATGCGCAGGTACGTGTCGGTGACCCGGGCGAGGACACGGACGGCCGTCTCCGGCCCCGTCGCGCCGTCACCGCGACTGTCACCGTCACCGCCGTCCTGCGCATGGTCGGCGGCGAGCAGCTGCGACAGCCAGTGGCGCCCTTCGGACAGCAGGCCCGCGGTCATCCAGTAGTGCCGGGGCGACACGGCCAGGGCCAGACCGGCTCGGGCCTGCCCGGGCCGCTCCAGGCAGAAGCCCAGAGCGGCGCGCAGGTTCGGGTGGTCCAGGCGAAGGCGCGTGAACCAGTCGACCTGCCGGGGCCCGAACCACTCCCGCCCTGCTCGTGCGGTCAGTTCGGCGTACCGGTCCCGGTGACGGCCGCGCAGGGCGTCGAGCGAGCCGGACGCGGCCAGCCGCTGGTGCCCGTACTCCCGTACCGTCTCCAGCATGTGGTAGCGCGAACGTCCCTGCACGTGGCGGCAGTTGACGATCGACCGGGCCACCAGGCCGTCGAGGGCGTCGAGCAGGGCGGCGGGCGGCAGTTCGGCGTCCGCGCAGACCCGTTCGAGGCTCTCCAGGTCGAAGCCGCCGCGGAACACCGAGGCCCGCGCCCAGAGCAACCGCTCGCGCCCCGTGCACAGTTCGTGGCTCCAGTCGATCAACGCGCGCAGGGTGCGCTGCCGGTCGGCGGCGACGCTGCTCCCGCCGGTGAGCAGCGCGAACCGGTCCGTGAGCCGCTCCAGGATCTCCTGCGGCGTCAGGCTCCGGATGCGGGCGGCCGCCAGTTCGATCGCGAAGGGCAGCCCGTCCAGGCGGCGGACGAGCTCGGCGACGGCGGCGGCGTCCGGCCTGGTCAGGGTGAAGCCGGGCAGCACGGCGGCGGCCCGGTCGACGAACAGCGCGACGGCCGGATTGCCGTTCAGGTCGCGCAGGCCGTGACCCGCGCGCGCCTCCGGCACCGGCAACGGCTCCACGGGGAAGACCTGTTCGCCCGCGATGCCGAGCGGCTGCCGGCTCGTCGCCAGGACGCGCAGTCCGGGCGCGGCCCGCAGCAGCGCGTCGGTGAGGCGGGCGCACGCGTCGACCAGGTGCTCGCAGTTGTCCAGGACCAGCAGGGCGCGCCGCTCGCGCAGCCGGGCGGCGAGGACGGCCGCCGCGTCGGCGCCGGGGTGCCCCGGATTCGCCATGTCGAGGGTGCCGAGGACGCTCGACGCGAGCAGCTCCGGGTCCCGGAGGTCGGCGAGTTCGGCGACGTACACGCCGTCGGGGAAGGCGGAGCGCGCCGCGTCCGCCGCCACGCGCAGCGCCAGCCGGGTCTTGCCCACGCCTCCGGTGCCGCTGAGCGTCACCAGGCGCGCGCCGGACAGCAGCCGGGCGATCCGGGCCGTGTCCGCCCGCCGCCCGATCAGCGGCGTCAGTTCGGCGTCGAAGCCGCCGAGGCCGGCGAACGTCCCCGCGGCTGCCCCCGTTCCCATGGGTGGTCATCCTACGGACGCGCGCTGACGGTACCGGCACGGAAAGCGTGCGGGAATTGAGTAGTTCTCCCGTTGTCCCCCGCACGCACCCGCCCGAGACTCGACGACGCGGTATCGGACGGCTATGCGAGGTGTGTGGTGACGGCAGGCACGGCGGCGGGGTCGGAGCGGAGCGGGCGGCTGCTGGGGCAGCGGGTGTGGACCTACCAGGGGGCCTACGTACGCAGGCCGACGACCGCGCTGGTCGTGCTCCTCATCCTGTTCGGCGTGCTGTGCTCCCTCGTCGGCAAGTACTACGACGAGGACTCCTCGTTCCGCCTCGCGTTCTGGGCCCTGCCCGTGGCGGCCCTGGGGTGCCTCGCCCTGTGCGTGCGGCACGCCCGGATCCGGATCCGGGAGTACGAGCACGGCTTCGAGCTGCGCCGGCCGGGGCGCCGCACGCTGCGGTACGCGTGGCAGGAGATCGCCTCCGTCGAGTCGACCCGGGTGTCCGTCCACTTCAACTCGGCGCACTCGCACGACGTGCTCAAGACCGTGATCCGCCCCTACGCGGGCGGCCGGATCCGCCTCCGGGGCCTGGACTACATCAGGGTCCAGGAGGAGTGCGGCTTCTGGCGGATGATCACGAAGGCGCACCCCACCACCGGCGCGCGCTTCGTCTCGGACGCGACGCAGTCCGTCGCCGTGGCCCGTGCGCAACGCCTCCTGGACGAGCTCGGCGCGGGCGGGTCGTTCCGCTGGGGCGCCCTGACCTTCACCGCCGAGGGGATGACCCTCTCCCCGTTCCCCGCGCCGATCGCCTGGTCCCGGATCGCCCTCGTCTCCGCGCGCCCGGCGGACGGTGTCCGGCTCGACGTCCGGGGACTGGCCTCGCACGTCGGCAGCCGGGCCCTGTCGGGGCGCGCGACGAAGGCGGGCTACCGCACCGAAGGGGACCGGCTGGAGGTGTTCGTGCCCGTCCGCCGCCCCGGATCGGACTACGTGGCGCTGAGCGTCCTGCTCGCCCACGGCGCCGCCCTGCGGAACGGGCAGGACCAAGGACTCGAGGGATAGCGAGGGCGGGCCGAGCCCCAAGCGGTCTACGGCCGGCGGCGGGTGGGCCCGGCCGACAGGGCTTCGGCGGCGGCCGCCGCGACGGCCTCGGCGACCGTGGACAGGGCGGGCGAGTCCAGCTTCCACTGCTGCCAGTACAGGGGGACGTCCATCGGCCGGGCGGGTGCCAGCTCCACCAGCCGCCCGGAGCGCAGCAGCGGCTCGGCCTGGGGTTCGGGCACGAGGCCCCAGCCGAGACCGGCGGCCACCGCGTCCCGGAACCCGTCCGAGGCGGGCACCAGGTGGCGGATCCGCCCGGCGCCCGACCGCCCCCGGGTGAGGGACCGGACGAACTCGTCCTGGAGCTCGTCGCGCCGGTCGAAGGCCACGGTGGGGGCCCGGCCCAGATCCTCGGCCAGGTCCCCGGTGAGATGACGGGCCGCGAACTCCGGTGTGGCCACGGCCAGGTAGCGGGCCAGCCCGAGCCGCCGCACGGTGCAGCCGGCCACCGGGTCGGGCGAGGAGGTGACGGCGGCCATCACCTGGCCCTCGCGCAGCAGGGCGGTGGTGTGGGCCTCGTCCTCCCGGTGGAGCTCGAAGCAGATCGGCGGGTCCTGCGGCACCCGGGTGAGCGCGGGCAGGAACCAGGTCGCGAGGGAGTCGGCGTTGACCGCGATCGGGACCCGGGCCGGGCCATGCTCGGCCGCCAGGCCCAGTTCGGCGCGGGCGTCGCGTTCCAGCCGGGCGAGCTGGCGAGCGAACCGGACCACCACCTCGCCGGACTCGGTGGGCCGCACCGGCTTGGTGCGCATCAGCAGGACCCGACCGGTGCGCTGTTCCAGGGCCTTGACGCGCTGGCTGATGGCGGAGGGGGTCACGTGCAGGGCGGCGGCCGCGGCGTCGAAGGTGCCCTCGTCGACCACCGCGAGCAGGGTCCGGACCTGGTCCAGGGGAAGCTCGTCCATAAGTACGGCTAAGGTTACTTTAGAATCTTTAGCTGTACTCATCTATACGCGGTCCATACGGTCGGACCCATGACCAGCAGCACCATCGCCGCCGCACTCGCCGGATTCGGTTCCGGACTCTCCCTCATCGTGGCCATCGGGGCCCAGAACGCGTTCGTCCTGCGCCAGGGCGCCCGCCGGCACGCCGTCCTCGCGGTCGTCGCCATCTGCGCCGTCTCGGACGCGGCGCTGATCGCGCTCGGCGTGACGGGGGTGGGCACGGTGGTCACGGCCTGGCCGGCGGCGCTGACCGCGGTGGGCCTGGTCGGCGGGGCGTTCCTGCTCTGCTACGGCTTCCTGGCGGCCCGACGGGTGCTGCGCCCGGATCCGGCGGCCGCGCTCACCGGCGGCGGACCGGAGACCGGGTCCGTCCGGCGAGCGGTCCTCACCTGCCTGGCGATGACCTGGCTGAACCCGCACGTGTACCTCGACACCGTGCTCCTGCTGGGCTCGCTCGCCTCCGACCGCGGCGACCTGCGCTGGGCCTTCGGCGCGGGCGCGGCGCTGGCCAGCCTGTGCTGGTTCGCCGCCCTGGGCTTCGGCGCCCGGCTGCTGAGCGGCGTCCTGTCCCGGCCGAGGGCCTGGCGGGTGCTGGACGGACTGGTCGCGGCGACCATGCTGGCAATGGGCGGGATGCTCCTCGCCGGGGCATAGGGCGCCCTGACCCACCGGCCCCGGCTGCCACCCGCGTGGGTGGCCGGCCATGGTGGCATCCGACCCGACCAGGCCGGATGCCACCATTCGTCCGACGCCGCGCGGACCCGCGGGCGTACGCGCGGATTCACGACGCGGGGCCGGGGCCGTGCCCGGGGGTCAGGGCTGCTGCGGGTCGGTCCGCGGGCCGAACCGGCCCGTCAGTCGGACCGCCGCGAGGGCGACCGCGTACCCGACGGTGAACAGCACCACCAGGAACAGGACAGCGGTCGCGTTCATGACGTAGTAGCCCGTCAGCGTGGGGGCGACCACGGGCGGCACCCCCAGGACGACGGCCGTCAGGGCCGCCGAGCGGACCGTACGGGTGGTGCAGGCGACGGCCGCGCCGACGACCACCGGGGCGACGAGGGGGAATCCGGTCCGGAAGAACACTCCCTCCCCCGGGCCGGAGACCAGGACGAGGGCGACGTCCGCTGCCGTGGTGGTGAGCACGACCGCCCACGGTACGGCGGAGCGCGGTCGCGTGGTGCGGTCCGGCGGGGCGGCCAGCAGCACCAGGGCGTTGAGGGCGAACAGCACCGTGTCCGGGCCGACCAGACCGTAGGTCAGCGGGCCCCGCGCGTGCGCACCGGGCAGTTCGGGGCCGGCGAGCAGGACGAGCAGCGGGGCCACGACGGTGGCCGCCGCCAGGGCGCGGGCCGCCGTCCAACGGCCGGTCAGCGCCGCGACGGCCATCAGCACCGCCGGGACGAGCAGCGCCATCGTGGCGCCGAGCGACCCGACGCGCATCCCGCCGTCCGGGTCGGTGGCGGCCCGGACCGCCCAATAGAGGTGCACGGCCGCGTAGCCGCCGGCCAGTGCGGCGGCGAGCGGGGCCGCGGTGGCCAGGGCCCGGCCCGCCGGCCGGTGGGAGACCAGGCCGAGCCGGACCCGGACGCCGTGCCCCGCCACATCGGCCACCTCGCGCAGAGCGGCGAGCGGACTCGCGGTTCGGACGCGGCGCTCGGCGTGATCGGTGACCTCCGCCAACGCGTGGGTGCCGTAGGAGGCCGGGTAGAGGGCGAGGGCGCGGCGCAGCAGGTGGGTCGTCAGGCGGCCCTCCCTGCCCTGCTCCTGGTGATTCTGGTGATCCTGGTGGTCCTGGTGCGCGGTCATGCCGGGCCTCCCGCGAGCCTGTTCCGGGTGATGGCGAGGCGGCGGTCGGCCTCGCGGAGGGCGGCCCGCAGCCGCCGGCTCTCGTCGGTGAGGGCCTGGGTGCCGGTCGGGGTGAGGGCGAAGACGCGGCGGGGTCGCCCCTCGACCGTCTCCTCCCGTTCGACCCGGATGAGGCCTTCGGCGAGCAGTCGGTCGAGCGTGCCGTACAGGCTTCCGGCGCCGAGCCGGACCCGGCCGTCGGAGATCGCGGCGACCTCGTCGCCGAGCGCGTAGCCGTGCCGGGGCTGGTCTGCGAGGGCGGTGAGCAGCAGGAAGGTGGGCTCCTGCATGGAGCGTTTCTTCGTCACGCCGATCACCATAGTACGGTCACCGTAGTGTCCGGAAGGGCGGGTGCGATCGGAGGCGAGGGAGGGGCACACACCGCTCATCCGCCAGGACCAACGCGCACCCGGGCAGCCGGTAAGGCTTGCCTTGCCATGGAGTCGGGCCCGCCTCTATGGTGAAGTCCTCAGAGGACCTGAAGACCTGGGGACCTGAGGACTACTTGGGGAGAGTGATCATGTCAGACCTCCATGCCCTGACGCTGGCCGAACAGGCGGCGGCGATCCGCGGGCGCACCGTCTCGCCGACCGAACTTGTCGACCACCACCTGCGCCGGATCGAGGAGCTCGACGGCGTGCTCGGCGCCTACCGCACGGTCGACGCGCCCGGCGCCCGCCGGGCCGCCCGTGCGGCCGAGGCCCGGCTGGCCGCCGCCGGGGACGGCCCCGGGACCGGGGGCGGCGCCGGGCTGCCGCCGCTACTCGGCGTGCCGCTGTCGGTGAAGGACACCTGGCCGGTCGGCGGGCTCCCGTTCACCGCGGGCTCCGCCGCCTTCGACGACCGCACCGCTCCGCAGGACGCCGCCGTGGTCGGCGCCCTCCGGGCCGCGGGCGGCGTGCTGCTGGGCACCACCACGGCCGCCGAGTTCGGCTGCTCCGCCTACACGGAGACGGTCCACGCCACCGCGCGCAGCCCGTACGACCCCGGCCGCGGCGCCGGGGGTTCCAGCGGCGGGGCGGCCGCCTCGGTCTCCGCCGGACTGGCCGCCGGGGCCCTGGGCAGCGACGGCGGCGGCTCGGTCCGGATCCCGGCCGCCGCCTGCGGCGTGGTCGGCCTCAAGCCCAGCCGGGGCAGGGTGACGACCGCCCCCGGCACGGACGCCTTCGGGCTGGCCACCGCCGGCCCGCTGGCCCGGACGGTACTGGACGCGGCCCTCCTGCTGGACGTCATGGCCGGCAGCGTCCCGGGCGACGGCAGCACCCTGCCCGCCTCCCCCACCGGCCACTTCAGGGCCTGCGCCGAACGCGAGCCCGGCCCGCTGCGGATCGGCGTCCTGCCCCGGACGGACGGGTGGCACCCGGAGGCCGCGCTGGCCTCCCGCCGCACCGCCGACCTGCTCGCCGACCTCGGCCACCGGGTGGAGGAGGCCCCGCCATTCGACCCGGCCGAGTACGTGCCGGACTTCACCGTGCTGTGGAGCGTGCTGGCCGCCGCCGTGCCCGTCCCGCCGGAGCGGGAGGACCGGCTGCTGCCGCTGACCCGCTGGCTGCGCGCCCGGGGCAACGAGCACAGCGCGGTCCGGCTGGCCTCGGCGATGGCCTCGCTGACCGCCACCGCCCGGACGATCTGCCACCGGTACGACCGCTTCGACGCGGTGCTGAGCCCCACGACGGACCAACCGCCGCTGCCGGTCGGGGCGTTGGCCGACCCGGACGCCCCGGAGCGGACCTACGCCCGGATGCTCGCCGTCACCCCGCGCACGCCGGTGGCGAACCTCACCGGCCGGCCGTCGATCAGCCTGCCGCTGCACTGGACCCCGGACGGACTGCCGATCGGCGTGATGCTGACCGCCCGGCTCCACCAGGAGGGCCTCCTGCTCTCCCTCGGCGCCCAGCTGGAACGGGCCCGACCCTGGCACCACCACGCCGCCCGGCAGGCGGCCGTCCTGGAGCGGGCGACCGGGCAGAACACGGCGCGGCCCGAGCGGGGGACGCGGTGAAGCGCGGACAGCTGGCCTTCCTGACCGGCACCCACATCGTCAACGACCTCTACCAGGGCGCCGTCCCGGCCCTGCTGCCCTTCCTGATGTCCCAGCGGCACTACAGCTACACCGCCGTCTCCGGCATCGCCCTGGCCGCGAGCGGCCTGTCCAGCGTGGTCCAGCCGCTGTTCGGCCTGCTGGTCGACCGCCGCCCCCGCGGCTGGCTCATCCCGGCCGGCTTCCTCACCGCCGCGGCCGGAATCACCGGTGCGGCCCTCGCCGACAGCTACCCGCTGACCTGGCTCTTCGCCGCCCTGGCCGGCATCGGCATCGCCGCCTACCACCCGGCCGCCACCAACCAGGCCCGGGTCGCCGGCGGACAGTCCCAGCGGGCGATGAGCCTGTTCTCCGTCGGGGGCACCCTCGGCGCCTCGCTGGCACCGGCCCTGGTCACCCTCGTGGTCGGCGCGTACGGCCTGGGCGGCAGCTGGCTGCTGGCCGTCCCGGCGCTGGTGACGGCCCTGCTGTGGGCCGCGCAGGGCCGGTGGCTGCGGTACCGCGGCCACACCCCGGCGACCCCGGCCGCCGCCCGGGGCGCGGCGACGAGCGCCCACCGCGACGACTGGCGGGCGTTCGGACGCCTCGCCGCGACCACCGTCGCCTGGTCGATCCCCTACGTGACCGTCACCTCGATGCTCGCCCTCCACATCCAGCGCGACCTCCACGGCTCGACGGGAACCGGCGCCGCGGCGCTGACCCTGCTCACCCTGGCCGGGGCGGCCGGCACCCTGCTCGGCGGCTGGCTCGGCGACCGGCACGGACGGATGACCCCGATCCGCACCGGCTACCTGCTGGCCGTCCCCGCCCTGGCCGCCGTGGCCTTCGCACCCTCCGTCGCGGTCGCCATGGCCGGCGCGGTGGCGTTCGGGCTGGCCATGTTCCTGCCCTTCGCCCCGCAGGTGACACTCGCCCAGGACTACCTGCCCACCCGGCCCGGCACCGCCAGCGGGCTGACCCTCGGACTCGCCATGTCCGTGGGCGGCCTCGCCGCACCGGCGCTCGGCGGCCTGGCCGACGCCCACGGCCTGCGGACCGTCCTCGCCCTGGTCCTCGGCGTGCTGGCGCTCGGACTCGGCTCCGCGCTGCGGCTGCGCGACCGCGTACTGCCGGAGGCGGGGCCGGAGCAGGGGCCGGAACCGGCCCCGGAACGGGTGAACGAGCAGGCCGCCACGGGTGCGGCACCCGGAGGACGATAGGGTCGTCCTCATGACTGTTCGCCCGGTACGCCATCGCTCACTGGTGGAGGAAGCCACGGCCGAGCTGCGCCGACTGATCGGCACGGGCGAGTGGCCGGTCGGCAGCAAACTGCCCGGTGAGGTGGAGCTGAGCCGACTCCTCGGAGTCGGCCGGACCACCTCGCGCGAGGCCGTCCGGGTGCTGATCGCCGACGGCCAGCTGCGCGCCCGTCAGGGCTCGGGCACATACGTGGCCGCCGCCGCCCCGGTCTCGGAGTTCGACCGGGAGCTGCGGCGCTCGGAGGTCTTCGACGTGTACGAGGTCCGGGCGGCGCTGGAGGTGGAGGCGGGCCGGCTGGCCGCACAGCGGCGCACCGAGGCGGACGTCGCCGCGCTCCGGGCGGCGCTGGCCGCCCGCGACGCGGCCGCGGACCCGGCCGAGCTCGTCGAGACCGACCTGGAACTGCACCGCCAGGTCGTCCGGGCGGCGCACAACCCGGTGCTCATCCGCCTCTTCGACTCCTTCGTCGACGCGCTGCGCGAAGCGGCCGGCCACGTGGTGGCCGACAACCGGCTCCACGACGGCGTCGAAGCGGAGGGCATCACCCATGCGCACCGCACCCTGGTCGAGGCGATCGCCGCGGGTGACCCGGACGCCGCCGTCGCGGCGACCCAGGCCAACCTGGACCACACCCTCGACAGACTGCGCGCCACGGGCACCGGACCACGCTGAGCCGGCCGCACCCGCGCCCGCCCGCCTCGGGCCCGGAAGGCCGGTGTCCGGTCGTGCTGTCGTTAGGCCCCCGGGTCCGGCGGTTCCTACCGACAGGAGCCGCCGGACCCGTCCTCGTCGCCGAGCCGAACCTGGCTCCCCGCTGAGGAGTTGCCCACCGAGGCCAGGTAGGCGGCGGTCAGCTCGGGGGTGGCCAGCCAGGCGGCGTAGTCGCGCGCTTCGGCGTAGGTGTTGGCGAGCCGGCGGCCGACCTCCGGGTGTTCGGCGGCGGCCGCGAACACCCCCTGGAGGTGGTCCGGCACGGTCAGCATCGCGGCGGTGAACTCGACGCTGTGGCGGGCCTGTTGCTGCCAGAACCGCTCGGCGGTGCGGCACATCCAGTCGGCCGTGTAGGGGGCGTCGCCGTGCTCCACGACGGCCCGGCGGTAGGCCTCGGCGGCCCGGGCGGCGTTGTTGGCGCCCTGCCCGGCGATCGGGTCGGTCACCACCACGGCGTCGCCGAGGCCCAGCACGTGGACGGCGTCCACGCCCGAGCCGAGCTCCGCCACCGGGCGGCGGACCACCGGGGTGACCGCGCCGAACAGCCCGGCCCCGGCGTCGGTCGGCTCGGCCTCCGTCCAGAGTTCCGCCTCCCAGGGCAGGTACTCGCCCAACAGCTCGCGGATCCGGGCCAGTTGGACGTCCGACGGCGGGGCGTCGCCGAACGCGTCCAGCGGGCCGCCGGGCAGCGCCTCCCAGAGCAGGATGTCGCAGGGGCCGGAGAGGGTGAGCGCCGGCTGCAGGTACAGCTCGCCGAGGCCGGGCAGGGCGTTCATCCGGGCCCTCGGCCCGGCAGCCGGGTCCGGCGAGCCGACGCCGTGCGCGTACAGGCAGGACAGCGCCCGCTGCGGCCCGTCGAACGGCGAGCGGCCGGCGTCGCGCTCGAAGATCCCGGACAGGGCGCCGCGTCCGGCCGCGACCACGGTCAGCTCGTGCCGACGGGCCAGCTCGTGCAGCCCGCCGCGGTCCAGCGTGCGGTACTCGACCACGCCGCCGCGCTCGGCCAGCAGTTCCAGCCAGCCGGCCAGTTTGAGCCGCTGGTCCACCGACTGGGCGGGCTCGTCCAGCGTCATGGTGTACTCCAGCGCCCGCACGCCGGGGGGCGCCGCCAGCACCGCCTCCACCGAGGAGACGGCCGGCGCCCGCTCCGCCCAGAGGTCCAGCCCGGCCGCCGCCTCGATCCGCAGGGCGGGGCCGAACATCGCCTGGGTGGACAGCACCCGGCCGCCGCGCAGCTGCTCCGGGGTGCGCTCGGCGACCAGCGTCACCCGGTACCCGTCCGCCACCAGCCCGAGCGCGAGTTGGAGGCCGGCCTGGCCCGCTCCGACGACGGCGATCCGGCGCACGCTGCCTCCTGGTGGTCTGTTGACGGTCCGTCAAGCAGGCACAGTAGTCGAGCGGGCGCGCTGCGGTCACCGGTGGCGGGCGCATCCGTTCGAAGGAGGCGGCGGCGTGCGGACCGCGCCGCCGCCCCGGCCGCCCGGGGTGCCCCGGGCCGGCTCAGCCGCGCAGGTGCGCGGTGAGCACCTCCACCACGTCGTGGGTCCGGTCGGCCAGGTAGAAGTGCCCGCCCTGGAAGACCCGCAGGTCGAAGGGGCCGGTGGTGTGCCGCTCCCACTGGCCGACCTGGTCGACGGTGGCGTGCGCGTCGGACTCCCCCGCCAGGGCGGTGATCGGCAGCGACACGGTCGCGTCCGGGGTGCTGCAGTAGGTCTCGACGGCCATGTAGTCGGCCCGCAGGCTCGGCAGGACCAGCTCGCGCAGGCCGGGCACGGCGAAGATCCGGTCGTCCGTGCCCCCGAGCGCGGAGATCTCGGCGAGCAGTTCGTCGTCCGGCAGCTGGTGGACCCTGGTCGTCCGGGGCAGCGAGGGCGCACGGCCGGCCGAGACGACCAGCCGGTCCGGTCCCCGTACGCCGTCGCGCTCGAAGCAGCGGACCGTCTCGAAGGCGACGGCCGCGCCCATGCTGTGCCCGAAGAAGGTGAGCGGCCGGTCCGCCCACTCCCGCAGCTCCCGGGCGAGTTGCTCGGCGAGGCCGGTCACCGAGCCGATCGTCGGCTCGCCGATGCGGTTCTGCCGGCCCGGGTACTGGACGGCGAGCACATCGGCGTGCGGCGCCAGCGCGTTGGCGTACTCCAGGTAGTAGCTGGCCGAGCCGCCGGCGTGCGGGAAGATCACGATCCGGGCGGGCGCGGAGTCGGACGGGTTGAATCTGCGGAACCACGGATTCTCGACGACGGCGCTGCTGGACATGCGGGGTGCGACCTCTCTCCGTGACGGACTCTGCAGGCCCCAGTCTGGCAGTGCCGGGCCCCGCCGCGGGGGCGAAGTGACGATCATGACCCTCCGGCAGGCCGGTTCTCGCCGGTGCCCCTCCGGCCGCCCTCCGCGCTTGACTGCGCGACCGGGGCATCGACTGGATGCCCATCGCCGCGGAAGCGGTGCGCAGTGACCTGCTCTGCGGGGTCGGACCGGACGGCCGTTGGCACGGCTGGCTCGAGGTCCGGGTCCACTCCGACGCCCTGCGGACGATCGGGCTGCACCCCGAGCAGGCGTCCGCGGTCGTCAACGGATCTTCCCCGCCCGGCTGGTGGCACGCCGAGGCCGAGCGCCGGGCCCGTCGGTGACGGCGGCCGCCGGCCCGGCTCAGCCCGCCGCGCCGAAGCGGACCGTCTCGGCGCGGGAGCGGGAGGCCGCGTCCAGCAGCAGGACGGACGAGGCCTCCGGGGTCGGCATCGGGCCGCCGGTGCGCACGTGCCGGGTGAAGGCGGCCAACAGCCGCTCCAGGCCGCGGCGGTGGCGGGCGAAGACCCGGCCGGAGGCGTGCCGGCCGCGGGCCCGCTGGCCGTCCAGCGCGGTGACGGCGCCGACGTCCAGCAGCACCAGGTGCAGTTCGCGGCCCCGGCGGGCCGCCTCCCGGGCGAGCCAGCGCCGCATCCAGGCGCGGCTGCCGCAGTCGTGCACCAGCAGCGGGCCGCCACCGCGCACCGAGGAGCGCAGCAGCCGGAAGTGCTCCAGCCGGGCCCACGGCCGGTACACCGCGTACGGCAGGGCGGCGGGCATCACGGCCTCGCAGGCCTCGTGCACCGTCCGCGGGTCCACGGCCCGGACCGCCGCCCCGGACCAGCGCCGCAGCAGCGTGCTCTTCCCGGCCCCCGGCAGCCCGGACACCACCACGACGGCGTCGGCCGGGTAGGCGGTGACGAACCCCGCCCCGGCCTCGCCCCGCAGATCGACCACGCCGCGCGGCGCCACGACCGCATCCACCCCGCCGCCCACCAGTCCGAGCCCCCGTTCACGTCCGACCGGGAACCCTAACAACAACGCCCGGCCGGCCGCTCGGCGGATCCGGCCGGACCGGGCCTCGGCGTCGAGCGTGCGCGCCTCGCGGAGAGGAAGCGGGGGCGCCCTCCGGCCGGGGGCCGAGGGGACCCCGCAGGCCCGCACCGGTCCGTCGGCGCCCACCCGCACCCGTCGGGGCTCCTGGGCCCCCGGCGACCGCAGTGCACCCGTGGGCCCGCCGTCCACTAGGCTGACGAGCCGTCAGACAGGAGGACGGGCCATGGCGGAGGCGGCTCCGACGTACACCGCGCTGGTGCTGGACGGGCTCGCCCGCGATCCCGCCCGGGTGGCGCTCCGGTACGGGGACGAGGAGTGGACCGGGCAGCGCTGCCTGGACCTGGTGCACCGCGCCGCCCGCGCGCTGGAGCGGGCCGGGCTCGGGCGCGGGGACGGGGTGACGGTGCTGGCCGGGAACCGGCCGGAGGCGCTGCTGGTGCGGCTGGCCGCGAACCTGCTGGGCTGCCGGGTGGCGATGCCGTTCCCGGACGGGCCGGTCGCCGAGCAGGTGGCGCTGGCGGAGTTCGCCGGGACGTCCGCGCTGGTCTTCGACCCGGTCCGGTGCGCGGCGGCGGCCGACGGGGTCGCGCGGGCCGTGCCCTCGGCCGTCCTGCTCTCGCTGGGCCCGTCGCCGCTCGGGCTCGGCACGGACCTGCTGGACCTCGCCGCGGCCCGCTCCCCCGCCCCGCTGGCGCCCCGCTACCGGCCCGAGGACGTGATGGCGGTGCGGTTCACCGGCGGCACGACCGGGCGCCCGAAGGGGGTGCTGCGCCGCTTCGCCCGTCCGCCGCGCCCGCCGCTGCTGGCCGGCTCGGTCTTCCTGCTGTGCACCCCGCTCTGCCACGGCGGCGGCACCACGGCGGACCTGGCGCTGGCGGCGGGGGGCACGGTGGTGATGCAGGACGGGTTCGACGCCGGGGCCGTGCTGGCGGCGGTCGAGCGGCACCGGGTGTCCCGGATGTACCTGCCGCCGCACCTGCTGTACCGGCTGCTGGACCACCCGCTGCTGCCGACGACCGACACCGGCAGCCTGCGCCGGGTCGGCTACACCGGCTGCGCGCCCTCGCCGCGGCGGCTCGCCGAGGCGACCCGCCGGCTGGGCCGGGTGCTGCACCAGACCTACAGCCTGACGGAGTGCGGGCCAGTCTCCCGGCTGGGCCCGGACGAGCACCTGGCACCGCGGCTGCTGACCACTGCGGGCCGCCCGTACCCGGACACCGGGCTGCGCGTCCTGGACGAGGACGGCACCGAGCTGCCGCCGGACCGGACCGGGGAGATCTGCGTCCGGACGCCGACCGCGATGGCCGGCTACTGGCGCGACCCGGAGCTGACCGGGCAGGTGCTCCGGGACGGCTGGCTGCACACCGGCGACCTGGGCAGCCTGGACGCGGCCGGCTATCTGACGGTGGCCGGGCGGCGGGACCCGATGGCGGTCGTCGAGGGGCACAATGTGTTCCCCCGCGAGATCGAGGAGCCACTGCGCACCCACCCGGAGGTCCGCGAGGCGGTGATGTTCACGACCACCGACCCGGACCGCCTGGAGCGGGTGCACGCCGCCGTCGCCCTCGTCCCCGGCTCGCGACTGACGGCCGGGCAGCTGCACCGCTGGGCCCGGGCGCACGGCCTCGGCCGGTGCGCCCCGGACTCACTCCTGCTGCTGCCCGCGATCCCGCTGAACGGCCTCGGGAAGCCGGACCTCGCCGCCCTGCGGGCCCAGGTGGACGCCGGGAGCGGACGGGCGGCCGCCACCGCGGGGGCGCGCGACGGGGTGTGACGCGCCCGACGAGTGCATCGAGCGCCTACGCGGGCGACCTCTCGTGCGCCACCCGGCGGGAAGAACCGTCCGTGGGCACTCGATCGTGCGGCCCGACCTGCCGATACATCCCCGGCAGCGCCGTGCACGTCGCTGTGGGCCGCACCGTCCCCCCAGGAGGCACTCCCTTGACCTGGCTACGCGTCCTGACCGCACTGGGCATCCTCGCCGTGGCGGCCAGTGCCCTGATCGTCTTCGCCCTCTGCACCGCCACCTCGCGCGGCGAGCGCGCCGCGGAGGAGGCGCCGCCCGACCTCCGGGCGGACGCCGAGGGCAGCGGCCTCTTCCAGCGGATGGGCGGCGACAGCTGACGCCGCGCCGCCCACCGCCGGTCAGTGCCCGGCGATGTCGTCCGGCCGGACCTCGATGTGGTCGGCGGCGAGATCGACCGCCACCCGGTGCTCCATGCCGAGCGACTCCAGGAACTTGACCGGCAGCTGCACCCGGCCGCTGCGGTCCAGCATCACGTACTCGCGCTCGTTCACCGACTCCTCGCCGTGCTCGTCCGTCACGGTGCGGCGCAGCACCTCGCTGGCGGTCCGCCCGTCCCGGATCGCGACCGTGCGACGGACCTCGCCCGCGACCATCGGGTCGTGGGTGACGATCACGACGGTGGCGCCCAGTTCGCGGTTGACGGTGCGGAAGGACTCGAAGATGATCCCGGCGGTCTCCGAGTCCAGCTCGCCGGTGGGCTCGTCGGCGAGCAGCACCGGCGGGTTGTTGGCCATCGCCACCGCGATCGCCACCCGCTGCTGCTGGCCGCCGGAGAGCTCGTTGGGCTTGCGGTGGGCGAGCTCGCCGATCTCCAGCGCCTCCATCAGCTCCGCCACCCGGGCCGCCTGCTGCCGGGCCCCGCCGGCGCCCGAACGACGGCCGCGCAGCTGCATCGGCAGGGCGATGTTCTCGGCGGCGGTGAGGAAGGGCAGCAGGTTGCGGGCGGTCTGCTGCCAGATGAAGCCGACCACCTCGCGCCGGTAGCGCAGCCGCTCCTTGACCGACATCTCCAGCAGGTCGCAGCCGGCCACGGTGGCGGTGCCGGCGGTCGGCACGTCCAGCCCGGCGAGGATGGTGAGCAGCGTGGACTTGCCGCTGCCCGAGGCGCCGACCAGGGCGACCAGGTCGCCCTGGCGGATGGTCAGCTCCAGGCCCTGGAGCGCCTGGACCTCGACCCCCTCCGCGCTGAAGATCCGGACCAGCCGGTCGCAGACGATGGCCGCTCCCTCGCCGTACGCCTTGGGCGAGGCGGCGGCGAGGGCCCGCTGCTGGAGCTCCTGGAGGCTGGGGGCCTCGGTGACCGTCCGCTCCTGGGGAGTGCTCTTCACCGGTGGTCTCCTGTCTCGACTGTCTGCTTCATCGCACCGCTCTCCACTGTCCCGGCGGACCGGGCCGCTGTCACGGCCCGTGCACCGCCCCCGCCCGCCGCTCCCGGCGGGTCCGCCGCTATCCGTGCCGGCCTCATTGCCGTTCCCCCGCTCGCAGTTCGGTGGCGATCTGGCGCCGGCCGGCGACCAGGGTCTCCAGCACCACGCCGAGGCCGACCACCAGGGCCAGACCGGCGGTGGGCAGCAGCACCGGCAGCACCGCCGGGGCCAGGGTCTCGCCGACGGTGGCACCGACCAGCGCCGAGAGGTCGAAGGCGCCCCCGAGCAGGGCGACCGCGGCCAGCGCGACCAGCCCGCCGCCGACGGCCGCCGCCAGGGTCTGCGGCAGCGCCTCGGCGATGATCAGCACCAGGCCCTGCCGGGGCCGCAGGCCCATGGTGCGCAGCCGGGCGAGCACCGCCGTACGGTCCGGCGCGGCCCGCAGCAGCGTCAGCAGCACGGCCAGCAGGGCGAAGCCGGCGGCGGCGAAGCCCGAGTACCAGAACAGCCGCCCGGCGGCGTGCTGCACCGGGTCGCCGGCCAGCTCGGCGATCTTCTCGCGGCTGCTGTGCACCACGTAGCCGGGGGGCAGGCCGGCGGTGGTCTTCCCGGCCGCCGTGGCCTCCGCGTCGATCAGCTTGGCGACGCGCCCCAGGAGTTCGCCGCTGCCGATGGCGCGCTCCCTCAGCAGGGCGCGGACCCGGTCCGGGTCGACGTCGCCGACGGCGAACCACTTGTTCACCCGGTTCGACCGCTTGAGCTCCGGCAGGTGCTCCGCGGCGGGGCCGGCCGGCACCACGACGAAGGGCTTGCCGGGGTCCGGGAAGGCGGGCGTGGCGGTGACGATCCCCGCGACGCTGGTGGCCATCTGGCTGCCGGAGGGCGTGCGCACCTGCGGTGCGCCCGAGTCCAGGTGCGCGGCCAGGTCCCGGCTGAACAGCGCGGGGACCGGGCCGTCCTTGCCGCCCGGGGCGGCGGTCAGCTTGGCCGGGTCGTACCCGCCGACCCCGACGGTGCGGGAGATCTCCGCGTAGGCCTCGGGCTCGACCACCACCAGGACGGCCTCGGCGGTCTCCCGGTCGGCGCCGACGAAGGTGGCCCGCTCCTCGATCCACGCGCCGGTCGCCGCCCGGACGCCGGGCAGTTCGCCGGCCGCCTTGGTGAAGGCCTCCGGCAGGTTGGCGTAGAGCGGGACGGAGACGGACACGTCGCCGCCGGTGGAGAGCCGGGCGGCACGCGCCCGGGAGTGGTCCACCGTGTCGAGCACGGTGGCCCCGAAGCCGGTGGCGGTGACGGCGATCAGCAGGGCGAGCAGCGGCAGCGCGGAGGGCCGCCGCCGGCCTGAGTTGTCGCGGGCGGCCCTGACCAGGCCGAGGAAGCCGACCAGTCCGCGGCCGCGGCCGGCGAGTGCGGCCAGCCAGCCGACCACGACCGGCTCGATCCTCGCCAGCAGCAGGCCGCCGGAGACGGCGAGCAGCAGCGGGGCGGCCACCAGCAGCGGGTCGACGCCGCTACCGGGGTGGCCGACGCCGCGACGTCGGACCTCGGCCACGGCCGCGGCGGTGACGGCCAGCACGGCGAGTTCGCCGACCATCCGGCGCCAGCCGCCGGCCGCCCGCGGGCGCGCCCAGAGCAGCGCGGCCCGGACTGGGAAGACCAGGATCGCGAGCAGGGTCACGGCGAGCGCCAGCAGCACCGGGGTACCCCAGCGCGGGGTGGGCAGCAGCACCAGCGCGAGGGCCGTGCCGAGCACGGCGGCGGGCAGCACGGTCACCGCGCCCTCCCCGAGCAGCCGCAGCAGTACCCCCGTGCGCGAGCCGCCGCGGGCCTGGAGCAGCCGGATCTCGGCCGTGCGCCGGTCCGTGCTGAGCGCCGCGGCCAGGCAGAGCACCACGACCGCGACGCCGGCGACACCGGCCGGCCCGATGGCGCCGAGCGGGGCCGCGGCCTGGTAGCGGGCGGTGGCCCGGGCGAGGACGTCCGGCATCAGCGAGGTGGCGTGCAGGTCGGCCCGGAGGGTGGCGTCGATCAGGGCGGTCATGCCGGGGCCGGCCGTGTACGAGCCGAGGACCTCGCGGGTGTGGTCGAGCTCGTCGGCGCGCAGCGAGCCGGGGTCCACGGGCAGCCGCCAGAAGTTCTGGCCGCTCGAACCCCAGCGGGCCAGCGCGGTCAGGCTGCCGCCGTCGACGAAGCCGCTGGTCCAGTACCACGCGTCCTCGCCCTTGACGCCCAGGCAGGCCCTGGACGGGCAGCCGAGTCCCTCCCAGAACGGGTCCTGGGGGTCGTTGACCCGGTAGAGGCCGGTCACGGTGGTGCGCAGCGCGACCGGTCCGTCGGTGCCGCTCTCGATGACGTCGCCGACCTTGATGTTGATGGCCTCGGCGGCCTGCTGGCTCAGCGCGATCGGCAGCGGGCCGTCGACCGGGGCGGGGCCCGGCCAGGTGCCCGCGGTCAGCGTCGCCCGGTCGGCGAGGCCGTGCAGGTAGAACAGGCCGAGCCCCGGGATGGCCCGGTCGGAGAGCCGGGTGAACCCCGGGTTGAACATCTTCCGCTCGGTCTTGATCCGGGTGCCGTGGACCTGGGCGGACGCGCTCAGCGGCAGCTGCCGTCCGATCTGCGCGTCGAACTTCCGCTGCAGGGCTTCGAGGGCGGCGCCGTCGTCGCCGGGGGCCAGCCCGGAGGTGACCTCCAGGTTGGTGACGTTGGTGCCCAGGCCGCGCGTGAACTCCTGGAGCGCGCTGTCCGCGTTCCGGTCCGCGATGCGCGGGAAGGCCGCCGCCAGGAAGACGGTGACGAGCGCGAGGGCCGCCGTGAGCAGCGCGGCCAGTGGCATCGCGCGCAGCCGGGTGCGGACCCAGGGCGCGGGCCGGTGGGCCCGCGCCGGTTCGGGCGCCGACGGCGGCGCGGGGGTGGGCACCGTGGTGCCGGCCTTGGTGGTCACATCTCCTCCACGTGGCGCAGCCGCGCGGCCACGTCTCGACGCCGGCGGCCGATCAGGAAGGCCGACAGCAGCGGGACGACGGCGATCGCCCCCGCGAACAGCAGCGCCTGACCGAACGGCAGCTCGACCAGGGCCTCCGGCACCGGGCGGCGGGCCGCCGGGGTCAGCACCACGAAGGGCACGATCAGCCGGACGAGCAGGGCTCCGAGGGCGAGGCCGACGATCCCGCCCAGGCCGACCAGCACCGCGTTCTCGGCGGCGACGGTCCGGGTGACCTGCTTGCGCGGGGCGCCCAGGGCGAGCAGCAGCGCGGAGTCCCGGGAGCGCTCGTGCGCCGAACCGGCCACCGCGGCGGCGAAGCCGATCGCGGCGAGCACGGCGGTGACGATCGCGATGGCCATCAGCGCGCTCTGCGGGGCGGCGCCGACCGGGTCGCCGAGGAGGCCCTCGGAGACCTCCTCGTAGAGCGCGAGGTCCTGGCTGCCGGGCGCGCCGCGCAGGGCGGCGGCGGCCTCGGCCGGGATGCGGTCGCCCGGCCCCGTGGCGGGCAGCCACCACTCGGTACGGGAGGGCAGGTTGCGGTCCTGGACGGACAGCATCCGGGCGACCGAGCCGAGGTCCAGCAGCAGCGCCCGCTGGCCGGCCACCGGGAGGGCCTCGACCGCGCCGGTCACCTTGACCGGGACGACGACCCCGCTGAACGGCACCTGGAGGGTGTCGCCGACGGAGGCTCCGACGGACTTCAGGTAGTCGTGGGTGGCGACGCCGTTGACGGCGGCCGGCAGGGGCGCCCCGGTCGGGCTCAGCACCGCGCGGATCGGGTCTCCGATGCCGCCCGCGGGGTGGTAGCGGACCGTGAACAGGCTGTCGGCGGCGGCCGCTTCGGAGGCGAGCGCGGCCACCGGCGAGCCGCCCGCGCCGTTGCGGGACTCCGGCGGCTTGATGGTCCAGCCGGCACCGGACGGCACCGGGACGGCGGTGGACGGTCCGTCGGCGGTGTCCGAGACGGCCAGGTTCCGCAGGGTGACCTCGCCCTCGCTGCGGTCGCCGAAGGCGACGTTCGCGCCGACCACGGTCAGCGGGGCGGCGACCGAGCCCACCGGGGCGTCGACCAGCGCGCCGAGCCGGATCGAGGAGTGGACCTGGCCGTTCATCGGGAGCTCGCCGAACGGGACCTTGTGGACCAGGCCGAAGCGGTCGCGCAGCAGCAACCGGACCTCGGGCTGGATCGGGACGCTGGTGAACCGCGAGTTCTTCGGCTCCTGCTGGCTCACCGCGATGTCCGCGTCGATCCGCAGCGGGCTGCCGGGCAGCGGGATGCCGGTGGGGGCGGGGGAGGCGAGCGAGCCGAAGACCTCCGCGCCGGTGCGGCCGTCGAGCAGGTCGGAGCGGACCGGGACGCGTTCGGCGAAGGCGGCGGCGTCCACGGCCATCAGCTGGCCGGAGCCGCCCTGCAGCGGCTGCTCGTCGCGCACCACCGCGACCAGCCGGTCGCCGCCGGGCAGGCTGCCGTAGCGGCCGCCCTGACCCATCGGCGCGTTGTGCGAGCCGGAGATGCGCAGGCCGCCGGCCGTGGCGAAGGCCGCCTGGTCGCGCTGGGAGGCGGTCCAGGTGGCGTGCTGACCGAGCGCCAGGACGCCGGTGGCCACGGCCATGACGAGGAGCAGGACGGGGCCGGTGGCGCGGCCGGGCCGGCGGGCCAGCTGCCAGCCGACCATGGCGGGGCCGAGGCCGCTGCCCCGGGCCGCCGCGCGGGCGCCGAGCCGGGCGACGACCGGCAGCAGCCGCAGCACCACCAGGGTGCCGGCGCACAGGGCGAGGGTCGGGGTGGCGACCAGCAGCAGGTCCACGTCCAGCCGGCCGGTGGAGTCGGGGGACAGCCCGCCGCCGTACTGGTCGAGCTGCTGGTAGGCGAGCGCGGCCAGGGCGAGCACGGCGATGTCGCCGCCGTTGCGGGCGACGCCGGAGACCACCGCCTGGCGGCGGCCGGCCCGGCGGCGCAGGGCGGCACCGACGCCGCGCACCACGCTCGGCACGGTGGCCAGCAGGATGCAGGCGAACGCGCAGACCACGGCCACCGGCCAGAGCGACCAGCTGATGCCGGTGTCCAGGGAGACCTGGTGGGCGCTGCCGAGGCCGGCCAGCGCGCGGACCAGGAACGGGGTCAGCAGCGGCGCGAACACCGCCGCGGGCAGGGCCAGCAGCAGCGACTCCAGCGCGGTGAAGGAGCCGAGCCGGACGGCCGAGGCGCCGCGCGCGGCGAGCATCTCGTTCTCGGACTCCTGCCGCGCGGCGATCAGGTGCACGACCAGCAGCAGGGCCGCCGCGGCGAGCACCGCCAGCTGGAGGGCGCCGATCAGCAGGGTGGACCGGGCGACCACCATGCTGTCGGACAACTCGCGCATGGTGTCGGGCAGTTCGGTCTTCGCGGCGAGCGAACCGGAGGTCCGCAGCTCATCGGAGAGGCGCTGGGCGCGGTCGCCGACGGCCTGCGCGGCGGCCCGGTCGACGCCGGAGAAGTCGGCGTCCAGCGACCAGCCGCGGCTGCTCTGGACCAGGCCGGCCGTGGTGAAGGCGCTCTGGTCGACCATCATCGGGCCGAAGGTGGTGAAGCCGGCGACCTCGATCTCGTGACCGCCGACCGGGTCGATCCGCCAGTACGGGGCGGCCGGGTCGGTGGCCCGGTAGACGCCGGTGATCCGGACGGTCAGCGGCTTGCTGTCGTTCCGGTCGACCAGCCGGACCTCGGCGGGCAGGGCCTGCTGGGTCAGACCGAGCCGTCGCAGCAGGCTCTGCGGGACGGCGGCCTCCGGGGCGGCGGACTGGGCCGGCCCGGTGGCGGCGCCCGGCCAGGCGCCGGCCATCAGTTGGACCCGGCCGCGGTCGAGGTCGGCGAGGACCGTCAGGTCGAGCTGGGCGCCGGGGGCCTGGCCGGCGGAGGCGCCGGCTGCGCCGGTGCCGCTCGCCGGGCTGCCGGTCGCCGGGCTGCCGTTGGCCGCGGTGCCGTTGGCCGGACTGCCGTTCGCCGCACTGCCGTTCGCCGCGCCCCCGGAGCCGGGCAGGCTGTAGGAGCGGCTGCGCATCACGCTGTCGGTGTGCACGGGCAGGTCGCCGAAGAGCTTCTGCCGGTAGGAGGCGAGCGCCTCCTCGTCCTTCGTCCGCTGGTCGAGCCCGTGCTCGCCGGTCACCGTCACCGTGGTCCGTGCGTGACCGGGCCCTTGGAGCGCCTGTCGCAGGCCGGCCTCGCCGACACTGCTGTTGAAGGCGACCAAGGCGGTCAGCACGGATGTGGTGATCAGCACCGCGAGCAGGACGGCGGCAGCCAGCGGCACTCGTCCGCGCAGTCGGCGCACGACGAAGCCGAGCATCAGGTTCCTCCCCCGGACTTACGTCCCCGGTTGCATCCCCGGGCCCCGCTCGTCGGTCCGATCCGAGTGCCGATCCGCGTGCAGATCGGTCACAGATGGACACACCGCGGGCACACCGGCGCATTGATCACCGGCTATCGGTCGCCGGATAGCGGACGATGCTGTCAGATTCGATCCAGGAACGGAAGGGACTTGCGCGAATCAAGTAAGCAGTGAGCAAATTCCTTTCATTGGTAGCATCCCGGCCGGGGATGCCCTACTTGAAATGCCATGAACACCTCACAAATCCGGCTTCGGCGCACTCCTTTGGCCCGGGACACCGACTTCTCGGATTCCCGCCCGGGAACGTGAACCGCCGGAGCACTCATATCCGTAGAACCGGACGGGACCCGGATGGAACCGGGCCGCCACGCCCACAGGGGGACGCCGCATGACGCAGCCTCAGGCCGCCACCGCCGACACCACCACCCAGCCGATGGTGGCCGTCACCGACCTGCGCCGGAGCTTCGGCACCGGTGAGCGGACCGTGCACGCCCTGCGCGGCGTCTCGTTCACCGTCGGCCGCGGTGAACTCACCGCGCTCAAGGGCCGGTCCGGCTCCGGCAAGACCACCCTGCTGAACCTGGTCGGCGGCCTGGACGCACCGACCGGCGGCAGCATCGCGCTGGACGGCATCGACCTCGCCTCGCTGGACGAGGATGGCCGGCTCGCCCTGCGGCGGGAGCGGATCGGCTTCGTCTTCCAGTCCTTCGGGCTGATCCCGATGCTCACCGCCGCCGAGAACGTCGGCGTGCCCCTGCGGCTGCGCAAGGCCCCGGCCGCCGAGCGCGAAGAGCGCGCCCACACTCTCCTCGCCCTGGTCGGCCTCGCCGACCACGCCAACCAGCGCCCCGGCGAGCTCTCCGGCGGCCAGCAGCAGCGCGTCGCCATCGCCCGTGCGCTGGCCAACCAGCCCAGCCTGATCATCGCCGACGAGCCGACCGGTCAGCTGGACTCCGAGACCGGCCGCTCGATCATGGAGCTGCTGCGCGCGGTGGTGCGCAGCGAGGGCGTCACCGTGCTGGTCGCCACCCACGACCCGACGCTGATGGGTCTCGCCGACCGGGTGATCGAGGTCCGGGACGGACGGATCGTCGAGGAGGAGGCGGAGCAGGCCGCCTAGCGGAACGGGCCCGAGCCCCAGGGCTGATCCCGGTGTGCGCTACGGGTGCGCGTGACCGGACTGCTCTACGGGAGTGGGGATGCGGGGTGCCTCCCCGCCCCCGTGGGGCGCCGGCGCTCGGACTCAGGGCCCGGCCGGGATGATCGATTGGGCGTGGTGGAACACCTCCTCCCCGTCCCAGTAGGCCTTGGTGCGTTGCAGCCGTGGGTAGTTGCCCTTGTAGTAGAGGCGCGGGTAGTCCGGGTCGGGCTCGTCGGCGGTGCCCAGGTCGATGTCCGGGTAGTTGACGTAGGCGCCGTCCGTCGCGGTGTCGACCTCCGGGACACCGCCCGTCTCCCGGTAGACGTCGCGGTACAGCCCGCTCAGGTAGGCGAGGTGCTTCTCGTCCTCGGCCGGGTCCGTCCAGTGCGTCTGGTACTGCAGCTTCATGATCGAGTCGCGCTGCGGGACGGCCGTCTCCTCGGGGCGGCGGGCGTTGATCCGGCAGCCGTAGGAGTCGATCTGGACCACCGTGTTCGAGAGGTCCACCCCCTCGACGTCCCGCGTCAGCCAGTCCCAGAAGGCGGCGATCTGCGCCGGGGCGAACGGCTCCCGGTGGTAGGCCGACTTGTGCTTGCCCCGCTCGTTGTCTCCCGAGGGGTTGAGCGTCATGGTCGCCTGGAACCAGGGCATCCGGCGCCGCTTGTCCGGGTAGGGCAGGAACAGCCCGCCGGCCGAGCGGGTCTGCACCACCGGGCGCGTCGTCATCCCCTGTTCGACGGCGGCCACGAAGGCGTCGAGCGGGGCCGGGTCCGCTCCGTCCCACTGGCTGAACAGGACGACGTTCCCGTTGGAGTGGTGGGTGAGCTTGAGGATGGCGAACAGCCCCTGGTACACCGCCTCCCGCGGGCCGCTGTGCTCGGCCATGAAGGCGCCGAAGTTGGCCACCAGGGTCTCGAAGTCGGCCGGCCGCCGGAGCAGTTCGGCCCAGGGCCAGGCCACGCTGCTCAGCCAGACCCGGGGCGGCGGCTGGGGCACGTCCGACGCGAAGTGGTAGCGCAGCACCACCCCGAAGTTCCCGCCCCCGCCGCCGGTGTGGGCCCAGAAGAGGTCCTGCTCGGGCGAGCCCGGCGCGTCCTCGCGGTGCGCCTTCGTCACCACCGCCCGGCCGCCCCGGACGGTGACCACGTCGACCTGGACGAGGTGGTCGACGGTGAGCCCGTGCCGCCGGGAGAGCAGGCCGTACCCGCCGCCGCAGACGTGCCCACCCGCGCCGACCGAGTAGCAGGACCCGGCGGGCAGGGTGACGGCGTACTCGCGGAACAGCGTGGTGTAGACGTCCCAGTTGGTCGCGCCGCCGTCGACGCCGTAGGTGGGCCGGCCGAACTTGTCGGTCGAGGCGGCGACGCCGCGCATCGTGCCGAGGTCGAGGATGACGCCCTGGTCGTTGTCGACGAAACCCTCGTAGCAGTGCCCGCCGCCGCGGACCGTCGGCCGTAGCCCGGCGTCCAGCGCGCGGTTCACCTCGGCGACCGCGTCGGCCTCGTCGCCCACCAGCCGGATGTAGGCGGGACTGCTGCTCCACCGCTGGTTGAAGCCCTGGGCGAGGGTCTGGTAGCGGGGGTCACCGGGGAGCACCGACCGCCCCTTCGGCAGCTCCCGGCGCGCGCCCTCGGCCGCCGCCGCGCCCGTGGAAGCGGCGGTGATCCCGGCGGCCGCCGCGCCGGCACCGCCCAGGAATCCCCGCCGGGAGAATTCGTACCGCATGTTCCGTCCCCACTTTCCCGAGTCCGAGAGAAGCCGGCGGCCCGCACGCTAACACGGATATCCGGCCACGGGAATCGGTTAATGGAAAGTGTGACAGTACGTCATTCCTGCTGGTCCAGCCTGGTCTTGACCGTCACCTTGACGCCGGAATCCCATTGTCAGTGGCATGGGCTATGGTCGCCGACGAATCGCAGGAATCCGCTCCACGGGAGGTTCGATGACGATCCGTCTCCGCGTTCTCCGTGTTCTCCGGGCCCTCCCGGCCCTCCGGGAACTCGCCCGGAAAACACGGTCGTGGTGGCCGGCTGCACCGCCGACCACCACGACCGTCAAACCCTCCCCCGGATCACCGGGGGCCGTTCCGTCAGACCGCCGGGAAGATCTCCGCGTCCGGCTTCAGCAGCTGGCCGGCCGCCGGCGCGGTGCCGTCGACCAGGTAGCGGGTGACCATCTTGTTCAGCGCCTGGCTGCGGCCGACCGCGCAGTGCTCGATCGAGTCGACGCTGACCAGCACCGCGTTGCCCAGCTCCTGCTGCATCCGCTGGGCGAACTTGTACTGGGTGGCCGGGTCGTAGAGGTTGCCGATGACCATCACGGTGTTGGAGGTCTTCTTGTTCCACGGGCCGGAGAAGCGCTCGGCGTCCCGGGCCGGGGCCGGCCAGCTCGCGCACGCGGGCGCGTCGAAGGCCTGGTAGCGGCCGAAGGTCGGCATCTCCTTCTCCCAGGCCTTGGCCGCGTTCGCGAACACCCGGTCGTTGGAGGGGTACGGCTTGTCCTGGCAGTTGACAGCCATGTAGGAGTCGTCCGCGGTGTACTCGGAGTCGACCGGGGCCTCCCGCAGCGCCGTCCGCGGGACGTCCACCGAGAGCAGGTTGGCGTCCTCGTCCGAGACGTTCGCCTGCGGGGCCAGCAGGGCGGCCGCGGCCGGCTTCTGGAACACCTGGTAGGTCGCCTGGAGGGACTTGGCCAGCGGGGCCAGCTTGGCCTGCGAGTACAGGGCGCTGGCCACCTCGCCGGTGAAGCTGCTCAGCGTCACCTTGGAGCCGTTCGGCAGCGTGATCGGGCTGGTCCGCAGGTGGTCGCGGAGCTGGTCGAACTTGGCCCGGGTGTCGCCCTCGCCGAAGGCGCAGCGCGGGGCGCCGGCGGTCTGGCAGCGCTTGAGGAACTCGTCCAGGGCCAGCTCGAAGCCGTTCGCCCGCTGGCGGTCGTACTCCAGGCCGTTGTGCAGGCGCAGGTTCGGGTCGACGTTGCCGTCGACGATGATCGCGCGGACCTTGTTCGGGTACATGTTGGCGTACGTCGAACCGATCAGGGTGCCGTAGGAGAACCCGGCGAAGGTGAGCTGGGCGTCACCGACGGCGCGGCGCATCCGGTCGAGGTCGCGCACCACGTTGATGGTCGACATGTGCTCGATCAGCGGGCCGGCGTTCTTGCTGCACGCGTCGGTGTAGTCCTGGTCCGCGTCCAGCGTCTCGTTGATCTCGGCCTTGGTGACCGGCACGCCGACCATGCGGTTGGTGACCGCGTCGGCGTCCTCCTGGGTCTTGAAGCACTTGAGCGGGTTGCTCCGGGCCACGCCGCGCGGGTCGAAGCCGACCAGGTCGAACTTCGACTGCACCTCGGTGCCGAAGCGGGCGGTCGTCGCCCACAGGTAGCCACTGCCGCCCGGGCCGCCCGGGTTGAGGAACAGCGAGCCGATCCGCTTCGACGGGTCGCTCGCCCGCCGCCGCATCATCGCGATGCCGACCTTCTCGCCCGACGGCTTGTCGTAGTCCAGCGGCACGGGGTAGACGGCACAGTCGTAGATGCCGGGGTCCGGCTTGGTCGGGTCGGGGTTGCACGGCGTCCAGGCGACGGGATCGACCTTCGCCTCGGCCAGGCTCGGGGTCTGGTCAATAGGCGCTGCCGAAGCGGCGGCGGCGGTGCCGGTGACAAGTGCGAGAGCGCAGGTGACCGCTCCGGCCAGCGTGGATATGCGGGACAAGGAACCTCCTCCGTACTGAAAGGGCGGCCCCAGCCTGTCAGTCGGAGATCTCCGTGGGAAGACCTGGGAGCGGCGTAAATCATCCACCCGTCATGTGACACATCGCGAAATATTCTGTGAATGAACCAACTTGACGGTTGATTGACCTGAGATTTCGTCATCCCGCGTTGCCGATCGACCGTCGGCCGTCCGGGTTCGGTGGGGGCGGGCGGCGTCCGGCGGGGGGTCTGCGCAGCCGACAAGGGCGCGGATTTCCCGCGCGGCCGAACACCCAGGGGCTCCCGCTATTGCGCGATCGGCATCGAGGGCACGGCGCTCCCCGCCGGTGCTCGGCGGCCCGTGGAGGGGAGATGGTCCCAGGCCTGCCGCTCCTCGCCGGCGCGGCCCGGCTCGCGCCGGCGCGTAGCGGCACGCCTCAACTCGCGGCCGCTCCCCGCAGGGCGGCCGCCACCAGTCCCTGGATCGCGTCGACACCGGGCTCGCCGCCGCCCACCAGGTGCTCGAAGACCAGACCGTCGACGCAGGCCAGCAGTGTGGCGGTCCGCCCGTCGGGGTCGGTCACGCCCTGGTCGGCGAGGAACGCGCGGACGGCGGCGCGCCCGGCGTTCTCCCGCGGGACGAGGATCTCGCGCAGCTCGGGATCGCGCACACTCTCCACCGCGCAGGCGTACCGGGCCAGCGAGCGCCGCCGCCCGTCGCCGGACAGTCGTTGCCGCATCAACTCGGCGATGCCGTCGGCCAGTTCCTCCGACGAACGGACCGGCACCCGCTCCCCCATGGCGTGCAGCTCGCCCTGGTCCAGCTCCACCAGCCGCCGCACCAGCGCGGTGAGCAGGGCCTGCCTGGTCCGCAGGTAGGCCGAGGTGGTTCCGACCGGCAGCCCGGCCGCCGCGTCGACCGCCCGGTGGGTCAGTCCGCGCACCCCGAGGTCGGCCAGCACCCCGATCGCGGCGTCCGCCAACACCGTCCGGCGGTCCGGCCGCCCCGCATCGTCCCGTTTCTGGCCCTCGTGTCGCCGCATCCCTCCTTTCTACCGGGGCCGCGGCACCCGGCGCGCACCACCTCGGTCCGAGCCGACCGCCGACCGCCACCCCACCACCCCGAACCGCCCCGGCGGACCCCGTCGGACCCGCCCCCACCCCCGTCCACCTGCCGACAGCCCCGTAGTACGCTCCTTCTACAGATGTAGAAAGCGGCGCGGCAACACGGGAAGGACCGGGCATGAGCAGCAGCAGCGCGGTGGTGGTCGGGGGCGGCATCGGCGGACTGGCGGCCGCGATCGGGCTCCGACTGGCGGGGTGGGATGTGACCGTGGTCGAGCGGGCGGCCGTCCTGGACGATGCGGGCGCCGGCATCTCGCTGGCCGCCAACGGGATGCGCGCGCTCGCCGCCCTGGGGGTCGGCGAGGCGGTCGAGGCTGCCGCCCGCCGCCAGTACACCGGCGGCACCCGGACGCCGGATGGCCGCCGGCTCGCCGCGATGGACGGTGCGGCACTGGAACGCGAGCTGGGCGCCCCGATCGTCGGGATCCCCCGCGCTGCTCTGCACCGCATCCTGCGCGAGGCGCTGCCCGCCGAGTCCCTGATCGTCGGCGCCGAGGTGACCGAGCTGGACACCACCCGGCCGTTCCGGGTCCGGGCCGGGTTCGGCGGCACCACCCCGGCGACCGACCCCCAGCAGGCCAACCCCCGGCAGGCCGACCCCCGGCACGCCGACCGCCAGCACGCCGACCGCCCGAAGGCCGACTTCCTGGAGGCCGACCTCCTGGTCGCGGCCGACGGCATCAACAGCCGGCTCCGGCGCCGCCTCTTCCCCGACCACCCCGGGCCGGTCTACAGCGGCTCGACGGTGCTCCGGGCGATCACCGAGCGCCCGGTCGACGGACTGAGGGCCGACTTCGAGATCACCTGGGGACACGGCGCCGAGTTCGGCCACATCGCCTTCCCGGACGGCACCGCCGAGTGGCACGCGGTCCTGAACGCCCCGGCCGGGGTCCGCTACCGGGACCCGCTGGCCGAGGTCCGCCGCCGCTTCGCGCCCTGGCACGAGCCGATCCCCTCGCTGCTGGCCACGACCCGGCCGGAGGCCGTGCTGCACCACGACATCAACGAGCTGACCACCCCGCTGCCCTCCTACGTCTCGGGGCGGGTCGCACTGCTCGGCGACGCGGCGCACGCCATGACGCCCCATCTCGGCCAGGGCGCCTGCCAGGCCCTGGAGGACGCGGTGACCCTGGCGGCGGCGCTCGCCGAGGCCCGGACGGTCGAGGGCGCGCTCGCCCGGTACGACGCGGCCCGCCGTCCGCGCAGCCAGACCGTGGCCCGGGACGCCCGCCGGGCCGGCCGGATGGGCCAGCAGCTGGCCCACCCCCTGGCGGTCGGCCTGCGCAACGCCGCGATCCGGCTCACCCCGCCCGGCGCGATGGTCCGGACCGTCCTGCGGCACGCCGACTGGACGCCGCCGCGGATCGCTCCGCGTGCCGCCTAGGCACAAACCCATGGCCCCGCTTGACGCGAAATCAGGTTAGGCGCCATATTACTTCTCGTGGCCCAGTACTCCGCGGGCGGTCCCACCGCCCCCAGCCTCGACCAGGCGCGCCGCCAGATCGCCCGCTACGGCCTCTCGGCCGATCCGCAGGCGATTCTGGTCGCGACCCGGCTGATGGCGGCGGGCGCCCGGATCAACCAGGCCGGCGAGGTGCACTTCGGCCGCTTCGGCCTCTCCACCGGCCGCTACCGACTGCTGGCGGACCTGGAGGACCACGGCGGCGAGAAGTCGCCCTCCCAGCTCGCGGCGAGTCTCGGCGTCTCCCGGGCGACGGTGACCGGCCTGGTCGACGGCCTGGAGCGGGAGGGCCTGGTGGCCCGCCGGCCGTCCACCGAGGACGGCCGCGGCAACGTGGTGATCCTCACCGCGCGGGGCGCCGACCGGCTGCGGGAGCTGGCGCCCGAGCACTTCGCCCGGATGCAGGCGCTGGTCGGGGGGCTCTCCACCGAGGAGCGCGCCACCTTCCTGGACCTGCTGGGCCGGGTGGTCGCGGGCATGGACGCGCTCACCGAGGACTGATCCGCACCCAGGCGGGCCGCCGTTCGGCGGCCCGCCAACGAACAACCCCCAAAGTTTGGGAAAAAAGAACAAAAAAATAGTCACAAAAAAAACAAAGAAAAGAAAAGCGCAACAATG
>NZ_JBSFJC010000046.1:0-60989 GCF_053597855.1 Kitasatospora sp. NPDC001225 | reverse complement strand
GCCCCGGGGATCACCCCGGGGCCGCCTTCCGCAGCGGGCTTAGCTGAACGAGTCGCCGCAGGCGCAGGAGCCGGTGGCGTTCGGGTTGTCGATGGTGAAGCCCTGCTTCTCGATGGTGTCGACGAAGTCGACGGTGGCGCCGCCCAGGTACGGGGCGCTCATCCGGTCGGTGACGACCTTGACGCCGTCGAAGTCCTTGATCACGTCACCGTCGAGCGAGCGCTCGTCGAAGAACAGCTGGTAACGCAGGCCGGAGCAGCCACCGGGCTGGACGGCGACGCGCAGCGCGAGGTCCTCGCGGCCTTCCTGCTCCAGCAGGGCCTTGACCTTGGCCGCGGCGGCATCGGTGAGGAGGATGCCACTCTCGACGGTGGTCTCGTCCTGGACGGTCATCTGCTTTCTCCCGGTCTTGACGACGGTCTGCCGCCAGTGCCAACCAACGGCCGTCCGGTTTCATTTCCCGGGCGGCGATCGATTTCTGCGGCCTGTTCGCGGCTGGTTGTCCGTAGGCCGGGTGTGCCACCCGCGTCCCCTACGCTCCCCATGCTCGCACACCCCCGGAGGGCCGGTCACCGCCCGAGGCACGGATCCGGGTGAACGGGCCCCACGGCCGCCCGTCGGACGCCAGGATGGTCGGCATGATCCTTCGCCAGGTCAGGGACACCGCAGCGGACGCGGAGGTCGTCCGGGAACTGTCCTTCGCCGCGTTCGCCGCACCGTCCGACGACCCCGCGCGGCCACCGCGGCCGACGCCGCTGCAGCTGGCCCGGACCAGGCACCTGGCGCGCACCGATCCCGGGGGCTGCTGGCTGGCGGAGAGCGGCGGGCAGGCGGTCGGGGTGGTGCTGTCGATGCGCCGCGAGGGCCTGTGGACGCCCTCGCTGTTCGCCGTCCGGCCGTCCGCGCAGGGCCGGGGGGTGGGGCGGCTGCTGTTCGAACGGGCGATGGCGCACGCCCGGGGCTGCCTGCGCGGGATGGTCTGCGCCTCCGGCTCCCCGGCGGCGGCCCGCCGCTACCGGCTGGCCGGGTTCACCCTGCACCCGGCGATGCGGCTGACCGGGACGGTGGACCGGCAGGGGCTGATCGATCCGGGCGACATACCGGTGCACCGCGGCAACGCCACCCACCTGCACCTGCTGGACTCGGTGGACCGCCGGCTGCGCGGGTCCGCGCACGGGCCGGACCACGAGCTGATGCTCGGGCACTTCGAGGAGCTGCTGGTCGCGGACGCGCTGGCCGGCAGCGGCTACTGCTACCGGGACGGCGGCACGGTGCGGCTGCTGGCGGCCACCAGCAAGCGGATCGGGGCCCGGCTGCTGCGCGAGGCGCTGGCCCGGGTGCCGGACGGGGCCGAGGCGCGGGTGGAGTACCTGACCGCCGAGCAGGAGTGGGCGCTGGACGTCGGGCTGGAGGTCGGGCTGACGCCGGAGACCGGCGGCTTCGTCGGGGTGCGCGGGATGCGGCCGCCGGCGCCGTACCTGCCGAACGGGGCGTTCCTGTAGGCGGGCACGCGTACGGCCCCCTCCGGAGCGCTCCGGAGGGGGCCGTACGGACGTCAGGGGGCTCAGACCATGGTGTCCAGGATCTCCTTGACCATCTCCATGGTGGTGCCCGGGTGCAGGAAGGCGAAGCGGGCGACCGTCTCGCCGTCCCAGCCGGTGGGGGTGACGAAGCCGATCTGGTCCGCGAGCAGCTGCTGCGACCAGCGGTAGTAGTCGTCGTTGGTCCAGCCCCTGCGCTTGAAGCAGACCGCCGAGAGCTGCGGGTCGAACAGCAGCTCCAGGTGCTCGCTCTCGCGGATCAGCTGGGCCGTCTCCCGGGCCAGGGTGAGGCCGGCCTCGATGGCGTCGGTGTAGGCCTGGACGCCGTGGACGGCCAGCGAGAACCAGAGCGGCAGGCCGCGGGCGCGCCGGGTCAGGTGGTAGGCGTAGTCGGTGGGGTTCCACTCGTCGCCCTCGGTGTGCAGGACGTCCAGGTAGGAGGCGTCCTGGGTGTGCACGGCGCGGGCGAGCTGGGGGTTGCGGTAGATCAGCGCGGCGCAGTCGAAGGGGGCGAACAGCCACTTGTGCGGGTCGACCACGAAGGAGTCGGCGTGCTCGATGCCGTTGTAGCGCTCACGCATCGAGGGGGCGAACAGGCCGGCGCCGCCGTAGGCGCCGTCCACGTGGAACCAGAGGTCGCGCTCGCGGGCGACCTCGGCCAGGCCGGCCAGGTCGTCGACGATGCCCTCGTTGGTGGTGCCGGCGGTGCCGACGACGGCGATCACCGTCTCCGGGTTCGGGTCGGCGGCCAGGGCGGCGCGCAGCGCCTCGCCGGTGAAGCGCCGGTTGACGGTCGGGACCTTGAAGGCCTCGACGCCGATGATGTTGAAGGTGTTCTTGACCGAGGAGTGCACCTGGTCGGCGACGGCTATCCGCAGCCGGGCCTCCGGGCCGACACCCAGCTTGCGGCGGGCGGTGTCGCGGGCGACCACCAGGGCGGAGAGGTTGCCCGCCGAGCCACCGGACACGAAGCAGCCGCCGGCCGACTGGGGCAGGCCCGCGCGGTCGGCGATCAGGCGCAGCACCTGGTTCTCGGCGGCGATCGCGCCGGCCGCCTCCAGCCAGGAGATGCCCTGGAGGGAGGCGCAGGAGACGACCATGTCGAACAGCAGCGCGGCCTTGGTCGGGGCGCACGGGATGAAGGACAGGTAGCGGGGGCTGTCGGCGGAGATGACCGCCCGGGACAGCTCGTGGTCGTAGAGCTTGAGCACGTCGACCGGGTTGTTGCCGTCCTGGTTCAGCAGGCCGGCCAGCTGGGTGCGCAGGTGCTCGCCGTCACCGGGGTGGTCGAGCGGGACGGGGTCGTACTGCAGCCGCTCCCGCATGTAGTCGAAAACCAGGTCGACCAGCTCGTTGTCGGGCCGGTGCATGCGGTCGGGTGCTGCGGACACGGCGGTCCCTCTCGGCGTGGGGGTGTCGGGGGGCGTCCGGTCGGCGGGACGCTTCACCGCGACGACCGGACGTGATCAGCGTAGGCAGCACCGGGCCCTCCCCGCGCGTCGGAACGCGGCTGGTCAGGCAGGTTTCGGGCGTCTTCGGGCGGGTCCGCGCAGGATTCCTGCGTACGGTCCGGGGGCGGCCGGCGGGCGGTCAGCCGATGAGCTGGGAGAGGACCACCGAGGAGCGGCTGCGCTGCACTCCGGGCTCGCGCCGGATGCGCTCGATGACGGCCTCCAGGTGGCGCATGTCGGCGGCCCGCAGGTGCACCAGGGCGTCCGGGTCGCCGGTGACCGTCCAGGCGGCGACCACCTCGGGGAACTGCCGCAGGCTGGCGAGGATCTCCTCGGGGGCGGTGCGCTCGCGGCAGTAGACCTCGACGAAGGCCTCGGTCTGCCAGCCCAGCACGGACGGGTCGAGCACCACGGTGAAGCCCCGCACCACGCCGCGCGCCCGCAGCCGGTCGATCCGCCGGCGCACGGCGGTGGCGGAGAGGTTCACCTGCAGCCCGATCTCGGCGTACGAGGCGCGGCCGTCGCTGCCGAGCCGGGCGAGCAGGAGCCGGTCGGTCTCGTCCAGGTCGGCCCCGACCACCTCGTGCGCTCGGCTGCTGGTCATGGGTGAGGGGCTCCACGGGTCGTACGGGGGGTTCGGCGGGGCGCTCCGGCGGCGGGCTGCCACTGCCGAAACGGTTCGCCACCATTCTGGCGGATGACCTGGACGAGTTCACCGCCGTCGGATGACGGGCGGGCGGCCGTCACGGGACGAGCAGCACGATCTTCCCCCGGGTGCGGCCCTCGGCGCTGAGCGCCTGGGCGGAGGCGGCCTGGGCCAACGGGAAGGTGGAGGCGACGGTGACGGTCAGCCGGCCGTCGTCGGCGAGCGCGGCCAGCTCGGCGAGGTCGTCGGCGTCCGGGCGGACCCAGACGTACCGGCCGCCGAGCGCCTTGACCCCGTAGTCGGTGATCGAGGCGATCCGGCCCGGGTCCGCCACCAGGCCGGCCGAGAGCTGGACGGCGCCGTGGCCGACCAGGTCGAGGGCGGCGTCCACCCCGTCGGGGGCGAGCGCGCGGACCCGGTCGGCCAGGCCCTCGCCGTACACCACCGGCTCGGCGCCGAGGCCGCGCAGGAAGTCGTGGTTGCGCTCGGCCGCGGTGCCGATCACCCGGGCGCCGCGGGCCCGGGCCACCTGCACCGCCAGGTGGCCGACCCCGCCCGCGGCGGCGTGCACCAGGACGGTCTCCTCCTCGGCGAGGCGCAGCGCCCGCAGGCCCTGCAGGGCGGTGAGCCCGGCCAGCGGCAGGCCGCCGGCCTGCGCCCAGTCCAGCGCGGCCGGCTTGCGGGCCAGGGTGCGGACCGGGGCGGAGACCAGTTCGGCGTAGGTGCCGTGCTCGACGGCGTCCTTGCGGACGTAGCCGTACACCTCGTCGCCCGGGGCGAACTCGGTGATCCCGCCGCCGACCGCGCGGACCACGCCGGCCACGTCCCAGCCCATGACCAGCGGGAAGTGCGCGTCGAGGATGCCGTCCAGGGCGCCGTCCCGGACCTTCCAGTCCACCGGGTTCACCCCGGCCGCCCGGACCTCGACCAGGACGGAGTCGGGCCCGACCTTGGGGTCGGGCAGGTCGGTGTACTCGACCACCTCGGGGCCGCCGTAGCGGTTGATCGCGATTGCTTTCATGGGCTCAGCCATACCCGTCGGCTTCGAAGTATCGATTCGGCCACGCCCGGAAGCATCCGATTCGACGAGCGGTTCTCGTCACATCGACAGGATGGCCATCGTCACTCTGACGCTAAGCGGTTAGAATAGATAGCGTCAGTTAGACGAAAAGGCCCCACCGCTAGCTCGGCCGCACAGAAGGGCACCCGCCCGTGACCACCACCATCACCGAGACCCACGGCGTCGACCCCACTCCGACGCCGCTCGCTCTGCTGCTGCTCGGCCGCGAGGCCGACCCGAACAGCGAGCGCGGCGTCGAATGCCCCGGTGACCTCCCCCCGGCCTCCGACCCCCACCTCGTCGAGCGCGCCCGCGCGGCCAAGGCCGCGCTCGGCGACCGCGTCTTCATCCTCGGCCACCACTACCAGCGCGACGAGGTGATCGAGTTCGCCGACGTCACCGGCGACTCCTTCAAGCTCGCCCGCGACGCGGCCGCCCGCCCCGAGGCCGAGTACATCGTCTTCTGCGGCGTGCACTTCATGGCCGAGTCCGCGGACATCCTCACCAGCGACCGCCAGCAGGTCGTCCTGCCGGACCTCGCGGCCGGCTGCTCGATGGCCGACATGGCCACCGCCGAGCAGGTCGCCGAGTGCTGGGACGTGCTGACCGACGCCGGCATAGCCGACGTCACCGTCCCGGTCTCGTACATGAACTCCTCCGCCGACATCAAGGCCTTCACCGGCCGGCACGGCGGCCTCATCTGCACCTCCTCCAACGCCAAGCGCGCCCTGGAGTGGGCCTTCGAGCAGGGGCAGAAGGTGCTCTTCCTGCCCGACCAGCACCTCGGCCGCAACACCGCCGTACGGGACATGGGCTTCTCGCTGGACGACTGCGTCGTCTACAACCCGCACCGGCCGAACGGCGGCCTGACCACCGAGCAGCTGCGGGACGCCAAGATGATCCTCTGGCGCGGCCACTGCTCGGTGCACGGCCGGTTCAGCCTGGACTCGGTGAACGACGTCCGCGAGCGGATCCCCGGCGTGAACGTCCTGGTGCACCCCGAGTGCAAGCACGAGGTCGTCGCGGCCGCCGACATGGTGGGCTCGACCGAGTACATCATCAAGGCGCTGGACGCCGCCGAGCCCGGCTCCAAGTGGGCCATCGGCACCGAGCTGAACCTGGTCCGCCGCCTGGCCAAGGCGCACCCGGACAAGGAGATCGTCTTCCTGGACCGGGCGGTCTGCTTCTGCTCGACCATGAACCGGATCGACCTGCCGCACCTGGTCTGGGCGCTGGAGTCGCTGGTCGAGGGCCGGGTGCCGAACGTGATCACCGTCGACCCGGAGACCGAGACGTACGCCAAGGCGGCGCTGGACCGGATGCTGGCCCTGCCGTAGCCGTCCGCGGACAACAGCCGAAGGGCGGGCCCCCTCCGTGGTGGAGGGGGCCCGCCCTTTCGTCTGGCAGCGGCCGCGGCCCTACTCCGGGAAGCCCGGGATCACGCCCTCGCCGTCGGCCATCAGCAGCTCGCGGACCTCGTCGATCGTCGCGTCGGCGCTCGGCAGGATCAGCTCGGACGGCTCCAGCGAGTCCAGCGGCACCGGGGTGCCGTACTGCTTCACCGCCTCGATGAGCTTGCCGTAGGCCTCACGGAAGAGCGCCTCGTCCCCCGACTCCACTGCGGTGACGAGCTCGGCGTCGAGCTCGTTGAGCAGGTTCAGGTGGTCGTCGCCCACCTCGTACTGCCCCTCACCCATGACCCTCATGATCATGCCGTGCGTCTCCCTGGTTCGTGGGGTCGAGCTCAGATCACTTGTTGTAGTTGATGCGCGGGGTGTCCTGCTGCGGCTGCGGCTGGACGTCCTGCTTGCCCTGCTCGATCGCGGCGGGGCCGGCCGAGGAGGGACCGGAGAGCTCGGCCTTCATCCGGGCCAGCTCCAGCTCGACGTCGGAACCGCCGGCCACCCGCTCCAGCTCGGCCTCGATGTCGTCCTTGCGGCCGAGACCGCTCGCGTCGTCGAGCGCACCGGAGGCCAGCAGCTCGTCGATCGCGCCCGCCCGGGCCTGCATCTGGGCGGTCTTGTCCTCGGCACGCTGGATCGCCAGGCCGACGTCGCCCATCTCCTCCGAGATCCCGGAGAAGGACTCGGCGATGCGGGTCTGCGCCTGGGCGGCGGTGTACGTCGCCTTGATGGTCTCCTTCTTGGTGCGGAAGGCGTCCACCTTGGCCTGAAGTCGCTGGGAGGCGAGGGTGAGCTTCTCCTCCTCGGCCTGGAGCTGCTGGTACTGCGTCTCCAGGTCGTTGATCTGCGACTGCATGTTGGCCTTGCGGGTCAGCGCCTCGCGGGCGAGGTCCTCCCGGCCGAGCGACAGCGCCTTGCGGCCCTGGTCCTCGTACTTCGCCGACTGCTGCTGGAGCTGCGTCAGCTGGAGTTCGAGCCGCTTGCGCGAGGTCGCGACATCCGCGACACCACGCCGTACCTTCTGGAGCAGCTCAAGCTGCTTCTGGTAGGAGTAGTCAAGCGTCTCACGCGGATCCTCCGCCCGATCCAAGGCCTTGTTCGCCTTGGAGCGGAAGATCAGCCCCATACGCTTCATGATTCCGTCGCTCATGGGCCTCGGGTGCCCCCTTCTCCGGCCTGCGGTCTCTATCTCGTTACCAGACACGACGAGTGTATGTGCAGCGAGCCCTTCGCCGCAGTGCACCTGCCTGCAACAAGACTGCTACAGCGACCAGTGGCGTTTCCTCCTCCCCCGGGTGGATCCGCCCCTCATCCCCCCCATCGTCCATCCGACTGATCCCCTACGGGAAGGGCCCGGGAAACCCGCTTCGGACGGCGACCTGGCGGTATCGATATGTGTTCGGTTCCGAGGGCGCCCGTGGAAGCCGCGTCGCACCCCGTACGCTGGTGGTGTGTTCCGACGCCGTTCAGATGATGCCGCCGCCTCCGCCACCGTGCTGGAGAAGCAGGACGAGACGACCCAGGCCCGCGATCCGCAGGCCAAGAAGGGCCGCCCCACCCCCAAGCGCAGTGAGGCCGAGGCCAACCGGCGTACCCGGGTGACCGTGCCCAAGGACCGCAAGGAGGCCGCCCGCCAGGGGCGCGAGCGGATGCGCGCCGAGCGCGAGAAGCAGCGCCAGGCGCTGATGAACGGCGACGAGCGTCACCTGCCGGCCCGTGACAAGGGCCCGGTGCGCAAGTTCGCCCGCGACTACGTGGACTCCCGCTGGTCGCTGGCCGAGTTCTTCCTGCCGGCCGCCGTGGTCATCCTGGTGCTCAGCATCGTCAAGGTGCCGGCGCTCCAGCTGCTCTCCACGCTGCTGTTCCTGCTGTTCTTCGTGCTGGTGATCCTGGACTTCGTCCGCCTCGGCTTCGGCCTGCGCAAGCAGCTGGCCGAGCGCTTCGCCGACCAGAACACCCGCGGCGCCGTCGCGTACGGCATCATGCGCACCCTCCAGATGCGCCGGCTGCGCCTGCCCAAGCCGCAGGTGCGGCGCGGGGAGAAGCCCTGACCGCCGAACCGGTCGGCTCCGGCTGGGCCCCGCCCTCCTGGGAGGGGCCCGGCCTCTACGCACTCCCCGGGCAGGGCGGCGCGCTGCCGGGGCAGGGCGACGGCGGCCACGACCGCCTCGCCCAGGAGCGCCGGCTGCCCTCGCGCAGCGGCTCCTTCGCGGGCGGCACCGGCGCCTGGCTGGACCGGCTCGGCGGGCTGCGCAACTTCGTCCGCCAGGAGCTCGTCGCCCGCCAGCTCGCCGAACAGCTGGCCGGCCGCAGCGGGCAGCGCGTCCTCGACATCGGCTGCGGCCAGGGCACCCAGGCCCTGCGGCTGGCCCGGGCCGGCCACTACGTCACCGGGATCGACTCGGACCCGGTCGCGCTCGGCGTCGCCCAGGGGGCGCTCGCCGAGGAGCCGCCGGAGGTCCGCGGCCGGATGCAGCTGCTCAGCGGCGACGGCCACCAGTGCGGGCGCTGGTTCGGCCCGCGCAGCTTCGACGTGGTGCTCTGCCACGGCGTCCTGATGTACCTGCCCGACCCGGACCCGATGATCGCCTCGCTGGCCCGGCTGCTGGCGCCCGGGGGGCTGCTCTCGCTGCTGGTCCGCAACCGCGACGCGCTCGCCCTGCGGCCGGCCGCCGCCGGGGACTGGCGGGCCGCCCTGCACGCCTTCGAGAGCGACCGGTACTACAACCGGCTCGGACTGGCCGCACGGGCCGACCGGCTCGCCGACCTCACCGTCACCCTCTCCGAGGTGTCCGTCCCGCTGCGGCACTGGTACGGCGTGCGGGTCTTCACCGACAGCGCCCCGGACGACGCGGCCCCGCCGGTGGACGGGCGGCAGCTGGCCCAGCTCCTGGAAGCCGAGGACCGGGCCGGCCGCACCGACCCGTACCGGCAGGTCGCCGCGCTCCTGCACGTGATCGGGGCGAAGTAGCCGCGCCGCGGCCGCTCCACCCCGTCCGCGCTACTCCTCGCCCAGGCTCATCGAGTAGACGACCCGGTCGTCCTCCAGCAGCACCGCGGTGTCCACACCGTCCTCCGCGAGCTGCTTCCAGGTCTCCCCGATCCAGGTCTCGGCGTCCCCCTGGCCGGCGAACTCCTCCTGGCCGGCGTCCGGCGTCACCGCGCTGCCGTCCGCCTTCTCGTACCGCCACGTCCAGACCATGCCGGCTCCTCCCACTGACCACGCTGCCTGTGTTGCTGCGCACCATAGCCTGCCCGGCCCGATCTTCCGTATGCCTGCTCCGGCAGGATGGACGGCATGGCGACCCGATCCGAGCCCACCCGTCCCCCGCTGCCCCGCACCCTGCTGCTCGGCGGCGCCCGCTCCGGCAAGTCCACCCGCGCCGAGCAGCTGCTCGCCGACCGTCCGGACGTCCTGTACGTGGCCACCGGCGGCACCCGCGACGGCGACGCCGAGTGGGCCCAGCGGGTCGCGCTGCACCGGGAGCGCCGGCCGGCGAGCTGGCGCACCGCCGAGACCTGCGACCTGGAGGCCGTGCTGGCCGACCCGGCCGACCCGGCACCGGTGCTGGTCGACTGCCTCGCCCTGTGGCTGACCGCCGTGATGGACGAGTGCGGCGCCTGGGACGACGAGGTCTGGGCGGCCGGCGGCGAGGCCGCCGTGCAGCGCCGCTGCGAGGCGCTGGCGCGGGCCTGGGCGGCCACCGGACGGACCGCCGTCGCGGTGAGCAACGAGGTCGGCATGGGCGTCGTCCCGGCCACCGCCGCGGGCCGCCGCTTCCGCGACACCCTGGGCCGGCTCAACATGGCCGTGGCGGACGCCTCCGAGCGGGTCCTGCTGGTGGTGGCCGGTCAGGTGCTGACCGTCAAGCCAGCCGTTGGCTGAACACCCGCGCCGTGTAGCCTTCCGGACGATGGACACGACCGTGGATCTCGATACGTTCTCCTCGCTCGTCGAGCGCCCCGACGAGAGCGCCCGGCGGGCCGCCGAGGAGCGCTGGCAGGCGGCCGACCGGCCGCGCGGCGGGCTCGGCCGGCTCGAGGAGCTGGGCAGCTGGCTGGCCTCCGTACAGGGGCGCTCGCCGGTGCTGCCCGTCTCCGCCCCCAAGGTGCTGCTGTTCGCCGCCGACCACGGCGTGGCGGCGCTCGGGGTCTCCCGGATGCCCGCCCGGGGCGGCACCGCGGCCCGGGTGCGGGCCGTGCTCGACGGCAGCGCGCCGGTGTCCCGGCTGGCCGCGCGCTACGGCGCCCAGGTGCGGGTCGTCGACGTCGCCGTGGACGCCGACCCGACCGACTTCCCGGACGAGGTGGTCGCCCACCGGATCCGGCGCGGCTCCGGGCGGATCGACGTCGAGGACGCGCTCACCGTCCAGGAGACCGTCCGGGCGTTCCGGGCCGGCATGGCCGTCGCCGACGAGGAGGCCGACGCCGGCACCGACCTGGTGCTGCTCGGCGACCTCGGGGTCGGCGCCACCACGGTGGCCGGCGTGCTGGTCGGCGCGCTCTGCGGGACCGACGCGGCGGCGGTGACCGGGCGCGGCTCCGGGATCGACGACCGGGTGTGGATGGTCAAGTGCGCCACCATCCGGGACTCGCTGCGGCGGGCCCGGCCGGTGCTCGGCGACCAGCTGGCCCTGCTCGGCGCCACCGGCGGCGCCGACTTCGCCGCGATCACCGGCTTCCTGCTCCAGGCGGCCGTCCGACGGCTGCCGGTGGTGCTGGACGGCGTGGTCTCGGCGGCCTGCGCCCTGGTCGCGCAGCGGATCGCCTTCCGGGCGCCGGAGTGGTGGCGCGCCGGGCAGTCCAGCGGCGAGCCTGCCCAGGCGAAGGCGTACGACCGGCTGACCCTGACGCCGCTGCAGGACCAGGGCATCACCATGGGCGAGGGCGTCGGCGCGCTGCTGGCGCTGCCGCTGCTCCAGGCCGCGGGGGACGTGCTCGCGGACGAGGCGCCGAAGCCCTTCGTGCCGGCGGCGCCGGGCGCGCCGAAGGAGCAGCCGAGGCTGCCCTCGGCGGCGGACCTGCTGCGGAAGCTGTAACGGCGGCCCCGGCCGTCCGGAGAACGCCCCTTCGCCGGGGCGTTCTTGCTTTCCCGCCCTCTCCTACTGTCCTGCTGTCTGACTCTGTCCTGCTGTCTGACCTTCGAGAGGAACACGCACATGACGGACCGCGGCGACCGGGCCGGCTGGGCCGAGGGCCTGCGGTTCGGGTTCGGGACGCTGTCCGTGCTGCGGGTGCGGGTGGAGCGCTGGGACCGGGCCGCGGCGGCCCGGGCGATGGTGACGGCCCCGGTGGTCGGGCTGGTGCTGGGCACCCTGGCGGCCGTGGTCGGGGCCCTGGTGGCCTGGCGGGCGGGCGGGCCGCTCGGCGCGGTGACCGCGGTGGGGGTGCTCGCCGGGCTGACCCGGGGTCTGCACCTGGACGGCCTGGCGGACGTCGCCGACGGGCTGGGCAGCGGGAAGCCGGCCGAGGACGCGCTGCGCATCATGAAGCAGTCCGACATCGGCCCGTTCGGCGTCCTGACCCTGGTCCTCGTCCTGCTCGCCCAGGTGGCCGCGCTGGCCGGACAGTTCGGCCACTCCCCGCTGCGCGGCGCGCTCGCGGTGCTCGCCTCGGCGACGGCCGCCCGCTGCGCGCTCGCCTGGGGCTGTCTGCGCTCGGTGCCGGCCGCCCGGCCGGGCGGGCTGGGGGCGATGGTCGCGGGCACCGTGCCGCCCGCCGGGGCCGCCGCCGCGACGGCCGCCGCCGCGCTCGCCCTGGCCGCGGCCGGACTGCTCGACGGATGGTCAGTTCTCCGCCTCCCGCTGGCCGTTGCGGTCGGCACGGGCTGCTCCTGGCTGCTGCTCCGGCGGTGCGTTCGCAGGTTCGGCGGGATCACCGGGGACGTGCTCGGCGCGATGGCCGAAACCGCCGCGACCGCCTCGCTGTTCGCCCTGGCGTTGCTCGGCTGACACCGGGCGGCGCGTGATCCCACCATGCGGACTACCATGCGTGGAGCACCGCAGCCCTGCACCGTGGCAGGTCCTGCCCGCCCGGCGCGTACCGAGGAGCCGGGGCCTCTGGTGTACGCGGCCACCCCGGCGGACGCGCGCAGCCAGGGGGCCCGGACCCGGAGGCCCGCCGGCGGACGGCCTGCGACGGCGCGGGCTGCGCCGGTGCGGCAGCCTCGCCGTGGCCGGCCGTGGACCGCGAAAGAACAGGACGCATTACGTGACTGCATTGTCTGTGAGCACCTCCTCCGCCGCCTCGCTGCGCGCGGACGCCCTGGTGGTCGGTGTCGCGAAGGGCCCGAAGGGCATCGTGCTGGCCCCCGGTGCCGAGGCCGTGAACGAGGCGTTCGAGGGCAAGCTGACCGAGGTCCTCAGCACCCTGGGCGCGACCGGCGCCGAGGGCGAGGCCGTCAAGGTCCCCTCCCCCGCCGGCCTGAAGGCCGCGCTCGTGCTCGCGGTCGGCCTGGGCGAGGCCGCCGAGGACGGTTACGCGCTGGAGACGCTGCGCCGCGCCGCCGGTGTCGCCGCCCGCACCCTGGCCGGTGCCAAGAAGGCCGCGCTGGCCCTGCCGGCCGAGTCCGCGGCGGACATCGAGGCGGTCGCGCTGGGCGGCCTGCTCGGCTCGTACGCCTTCGGCACCTACAAGGGCGACGGCAACGGCAAGGAGCCGGTCGGCGAGCTGGTCGTGCTGGCCGCCCGCAAGGGCAGCAAGGACGCCAAGGCCGCCGTGGAGCGCGCCACCGCGATCGGCGAGGAGATGAACCGGGCCCGCGACCTGGTCAACACCGCGCCGAACGACCTGAACCCGAAGAGCTTCGCCGCGATCGCCCAGGGGGCCGGCAAGGAGCACGGCCTCAAGGTCGAGGTGCTGGACGAGAAGGCGCTGACCAAGGGCGGCTTCGGCGGCCTGATCGGCGTCGGCATCGGCTCGGCGAACCCGCCCCGCCTGGTGAAGGTGGCCTACACCCACCCGAAGGCCAAGGCCACCCTGGCATTCGTCGGCAAGGGCATCACCTACGACTCGGGCGGCATCTCGCTGAAGCCGGCCGGCCACAACGAGACCATGAAGTGCGACATGGCCGGCGCCGCCGCCGTGTTCGCCGCCGTGGTGGCCGCCAAGCGCCTGGGCCTGGCCGTCAACGTGACCGGCTGGCTGGCGCTGGCCGAGAACATGCCGTCCGGCTCCGCCACCCGCCCCGGCGACGTGCTGCGGATGTACGGCGGCAAGACCGTCGAGGTGCTGAACACCGACGCCGAGGGCCGCCTGGTGCTGGCCGACGCGATCGTGCGGGCCGGCGAGGAGAACCCGGACGTCATCGTCGACGTGGCCACCCTGACCGGCGCCATGGTGCTGGCCCTGGGCAACCGCACCTTCGGTGTGATGTCGAACAACGACGAGCTGCGCGACGGCCTGCACGCCCTGGCCGGCGAGGTGGGCGAGCAGTCCTGGCCGATGCCGCTGCCGGCCGACCTGCGCAAGGGCATGACCGAGTCGACCATCGCCGACCTGGCCAACATGGGCGAGCGGATGGGCGGCGGCCTGGTGGCCGGCCTGTTCCTGAAGGAGTTCGTGGCCGAGGGCACCGACTGGGCGCACCTGGACATCGCCGGTCCGGCGTTCCACGAGAGCGCGCCGTACGGCTACACCCCGAAGGGCGGCACCGCGAGCGCGGTGCGCACCCTGGTCCGCTTCGCCGAGCAGCGGGCGAACGGCAAGGCCTGACCCGGACACCCCTGACCCGGGGCGTCCCCCGGTCCAGGACCCGCTGCGACGGGGCCCGGCGCGTGTGCGCCGGGCCCCGTCGGCGTTCCGGCCCGGTTACCCGCGAGTAGGCCGGAGCGCCGCGACGCACGCCTGTTCGCTGCGGGCGAAACTTTGTTCCACAGTGCGGAAGAAGCCGTGGCGGATGGCGCGGAAGACGCCCGTCCGGCGGCTGTCAACACCGCTCTGAGCTGCGATGATGCCCTTCCGTCGGGGGCGTTCCCGCCCCGGTGACCACTCCGCGGGACACCCCTGGGGCGGACCCGGACATCAGCCACCGTGAACAAGTGCGAAGATGTATTTCCGGCACGACTGGGCGCCCCACAAAGGCTTCCGACCCACCGGACCGCGACCGGCCCGGCGACCCACCCCATGCATGGAGGACGTGACGTGGCGAACGACGCCAGCACCGTTTTCGACGTAGTCATTCTCGGAGGCGGAAGCGGCGGTTACGCCGCGGCGCTCCGCGCCGCTCAGCTGGGCCTGAGTGTTGCCCTGGTCGAGAAGGGTGAGCTGGGCGGCACCTGCCTGCACCGCGGCTGCATCCCGACCAAGGCGCTGCTGCACGCCGCGGAGATCGCGGACGAGACGAAGGAGGCCGCCGAGTTCGGCGTCCTGGCCACCTTCCAGGGCATCGACATCAACGGCGTCCACAAGTACAAGGACGACGTGATCGCCGGCCTGTACAAGGGCCTCCAGGGCCTGGTGGCCTCCCGCAAGGTCACCTTCATCCAGGGCGAGGGCAAGCTCTCCTCGCAGACCTCGGTGGACGTCAACGGCCAGCGCATCGAAGGCCGCCACATCGTCCTGGCCACCGGCTCCGTGCCGCGCTCGATCCCGGGCCTGGAGATCGACGGCAACCGCGTGATCTCCTCGGACCACGCCCTCAAGCTCGACCGCATCCCGAAGTCGGTCGTCATCCTCGGCGGCGGCGTGATCGGCGTCGAGTTCGCCTCGGTCTGGAAGTCCTTCGGCGTCGAGGTCACCATCGTCGAGGCGCTGCCGCACCTCGTCCCGCTGGAGGACGAGAACTCCTCCAAGCTGCTGGAGCGCGCGTTCCGCAAGCGCGGCATCAAGTTCGAGCTGAAGGCCCGCTTCTCGGGCGTGGAGTACACCGAGACCGGTGTCCGCGTCTCCACCGAGAACGGCAAGCAGATCGACGCCGACCTGCTGCTCGTCGCCATCGGCCGCGGCCCCGTCTCGGCCGGCCTCGGCTACGAGGAGAACGGCGTCGCGATGGACCGCGGCTACGTCCTCGTCGACGAGTACATGCGCACCAACGTGCCCACCATCTCCGCCGTCGGCGACCTCGCCCCGACCCTCCAGCTGGCCCACGTCGGCTTCGCCGAGGGCATCCTGGTCGCCGAGCGCCTGGCCGGCCTCAAGCCGGTGCCGATCGACTACGACGGCGTTCCGCGGGTGACCTACTCCAACCCCGAGGTGGCCTCCGTCGGCATCTCCGAGGCCAAGGCCGTCGAGCTGTACGGCAAGGACAAGGTCGTCACCCTGAAGTACAACCTGGCTGGCAACGGCAAGAGCAAGATCCTGAAGACCGCCGGCGAGATCAAGCTCGTCCAGGTCAAGGACGGCGCCGTGGTCGGCGTCCACATGGTCGGCGCCCGCATGGGCGAGCAGGTCGGTGAAGCCCAGCTGATCTACAACTGGGAGGCGCTCCCGGCCGAGGTCGCGCAGCTCATCCACGCGCACCCGACCCAGTCCGAGGCCCTGGGCGAGGCGCACCTGGCGCTGGCCGGCAAGCCGCTGCACGCGCACGACTGATCACGCCCCACCCCCTTTCCCGGTACTTCCCGTACGCAAGTACTTCCCGTACGCAAGACTTGATAGGAGTCGCTGAAACCATGGCGGTCTCAGTAACACTGCCCGCGCTGGGCGAGAGCGTTTCCGAGGGCACCGTCACCCGCTGGCTGAAGGCCGAGGGTGAGCGTGTCGAGGTCGACGAGCCGCTGCTGGAGGTGTCGACCGACAAGGTCGACACCGAGATCCCGGCCCCGGCCTCCGGCATCCTGGCCTCGATCAAGGTCGCCGAGGACGAGACCGTCGAGGTGGGCGCCGAGCTGGCGATCATCGACGACGGCTCGGGCGCCCCGGTCGCCGCCGCGGCCCCGGCCGTCGAGGCCGCGCCGGCCCCGGTCGCCGCCCCCGCTCCGGTCGCCGCCCCGGCTCCGGTCGCCGCTCCGGCCCCCGTTGCCGCCCCGGCCCCGGCCGCCGCTCCGGCCGCCGACGCCACCCCGGTGCTGCTGCCCGCCCTGGGCGAGTCGGTCACCGAGGGCACCGTCACCCGCTGGCTGAAGGCCGAGGGCGACACCGTCGAGGTCGACGAGCCGCTGCTGGAGGTGTCGACCGACAAGGTCGACACCGAGATCCCGTCGCCGGTCGCCGGCACCGTGGTGAAGATCCTGGTCGCCGAGGACGAGACCGCCGAGGTCGGCGCCCAGCTCGCGCTGATCGGTGCCGCCGGTGCCGTCGCCGCCGCCCCGGCCCCGGTCGCCGCCCCGGCTCCGGCCCCGGTTGCCGCTCCGGCTCCCGTTGCCGCCCCGGCTCCGGTCGCTGCCCCGGCCCCCGTCGCTCCGGCCGCCCCGGTCGCCGCCCCGGCTCCGGTTGCCGCTCCCGCCCCGGTTGCCGCTCCGGCCCCCGTCGCCGCCCCGGCTCCGGTCGCCCCGGCCGCCCCGGTGGCCGACAGCGGTGACGCCTACGTCACCCCGCTGGTGCGCAAGCTCGCCGCCGAGCACGGCGTCGCGCTGTCCTCCGTCGCCGGCACCGGCGTCGGCGGCCGCATCCGCAAGCAGGACGTCATCGCCGCCGCGGAGGCCGCCAAGGCCGCTCCGGCCCCGGTCGCCGCCGCCGCCCCGGCCGCCGCGCCGAAGGCCGCCGCCGCGCCGTCCGCCCTGCGCGGTCAGACCGTCAAGATGACCCGCATGCGCAAGGTCATCGGCGACAACATGCTGAAGGCGCTGCACGAGCAGGCCCAGCTGACCAGCGTGGTCGAGGTGGACGTCACCAAGATCATGTCGCTGCGCGCCAAGGCCAAGGAGGGCTTCCTGGCCCGCGAGGGCGTCAAGCTCTCCCCGATGCCGTTCTTCGTCAAGGCCGCCGCCCAGGCGCTGAAGGTCCACGCGGTCGTCAACGCCCGGATCAACGACGCCGAGGGCACGGTCACCTACTTCGACACCGAGAACATCGGTATCGCGGTGGACTCCGAGAAGGGCCTGATGACCCCGGTCATCAAGGGCGCGGGCGACCTCAACATCGCCGGCATCTCGAAGAAGACCGCCGAGCTGGCCAGCAAGGTCCGCGACAGCAAGATCACCCCGGACGAGCTGTCCGGCGCCACCTTCACCATCAGCAACACCGGCTCGCGCGGTGCGCTGTTCGACACCGTGATCGTGCCGCCGAACCAGGTCGCCATCCTGGGCATCGGCGCCACCGTCAAGCGCCCGGTCGTCATCGAGGCCGACGGCGGCACCGCCATCGGCATCCGCGACATGACCTACCTGTCGCTCTCCTACGACCACCGCCTGGTGGACGGCGCCGACGCCGCCCGCTACCTGGTCGCGGTCAAGGAGATCCTCGAGGCCGGCGAGTTCGAGGTCGAGCTCGGCCTCTGACCCCACCGGGTCCCCGCGGCACCCCGCGTACGGAACCCCGCGTCGTCCCCGGACGGCGCGGGGTTCCGCCGTTCCCGGCCCCCGGGCGCACCGGGTTCCGGGACCCCGGGCACACCGGGCACGGGCCCGTGTCGAGTCGTGGCATGCGCGGAGGCGGCCGAACGGGGATGCTTGAGCGGTGATGGACGAGACGGACTTCTGGCAGATCATCGACGACACCCGGGACGCCGCCGACGGCGACCCCGACGAACAGGCCGACCTCCTGGTGGAACGGCTCCTCCAGCTGACCCCGGACGACGTGATCGACTTCGCCCGGCTGTTCCAGGCGCGGTTCCGGCGCGCCTACCGCAACGACCTGTGGGGCGCGGCCTACCTGCTGCTCGACGGCGCCTCGGACGACTCCTTCGACTACTTCCGCTTCTGGCTGATCGGCCAGGGCCGCGAGGTCTTCGAGGGCGGACTGGCCGAACCGGACGACCTGGCGGACCTGTTGCCGGAGTTCGACGAGGAGGAGGACGGCGACGCCGAGGACCTCGGCTACGCCGCCGACGAGGCGTACGAGCGGCTGACCGGGCTGCCGCTCCCCGAGGTGGGCGGGCGGCAGGCCGAGCAGCCGTCCGGGCCGGCGCTGGACTTCGACGACCCGGACGTGATGGCCAAGCGCTACCCCAAGCTCTGGGAGCGGTACGGGGATTAGGGCGTACCGGACGGGCCGGCGGACCGGCCCTCGCGGTTTCGTCAGGTGCTGCTGCCGGAGGAGCTGTCCTGCTGGATGCCGTTGAGGATCTGGTCCAGCGCCGAGAAGTCCGGCGCGGCCGGGCTGTCGTCCACGCCGCCCTCCATGACCACGTAGCCGCCGCCCTTGGCCGGGAGGGCGGCCAGCAGGACGTAGCCCTGGGTGCCGTCCGTGGTGCGGATGTGCCAGCGGGTGGCGTAGCCGAGCACCCCGGCCACCCTGACGTACCCGGATCCCGCGTCGGTGTGCGAGCTGACCCCGGAGAAGATCTGCCCGGCGTAGACGGGGATCTGGGCGTCGGCGGCCGCCTTGGGGGTGGTGCCCTGGACGGTGTCCTTCTCGACCGAGAACTGGCCGCGGATGCAGGAGCTGCCGTCCGGGCAGCTGTAGCGGCCGGTGCCGAGGTAGACCGTCGAGTGCGGCGGGTCGGTGGACACGTCCCAGCCGTCGAAGACCGGCACGGTGATCGCGTGCTGGGGGTCGGGGACGGTGCTCTTGACCACCGGCAGGGGCTTGGGCTTGGGGGTGGGCGTGGGCACGGTGGGGCTGGGGCTCGACGTGGGGCTGCCGCTCTGGGTCACGGTGACCGTGGGGTCCGGGGTCGGGTCCGCCCTCCGGTCGCCGCCGCCGCTGAACGCGATCCCGGCGACGATCCCGCCCACGGCCAGCACGGCGACCGCGATGCCGATGACCAGGCCGGTCTGCGGCCTGGCCTTGGCCGTCGGGGGCGGCGGGTAGCCCGGGCCCGGGTAGCCGTAGCCGGGGCCCTGGCCGGGGTAGGCGCCCTGGGCCGGGTAGCCGCCCTGGGCCTGGCCCTGGGCCTGGTAGGCGTCCTGGCCCGGGTAGCCGTGGGGCGGGAGCTGGTGGGCGTCCTGGCCCGGGTAGCCGTAGGCCGGGGCCTGGTGGGCGTCCTGGCCCGGGTGGCCGTAGGGCGCCGCCGGGCCGCCGGGGTAGCCGTAGCCGGGCCGCTGGTCGGACGGCGGCCGGGTCTGGGTGGGGGCGTCGGCGAGCCCGCCCGCGACGCCGTCCTGGAGCGGTCGGACCTCGCTGCTCCAGGCGTTGCCGTCCCACCAGCGCTCGTGACCGGGGGTGCCGTCCGCACCCGGGACCGGGTACCACCCGGGAGGCGTCGAGTTACTCACGGGCGTACGGTACCCGGCGCGGCGGCGGTCCAGACAGCGCGGAACCGTCACGACTCGGCACCGGCCCGGAACGCCGAACATCCGCTCGCGGCAAGCCTGTTCGGATCTTCGGCGCGGGCCCGGGCGGGCTCGGCGGGGTACCGTCCGGGGCTCAGTCGGCCAGGCGGCGGGCCATCCAGACGTCGTCCACGTACCGGCCGTCGATGAGGAACTCCTCGGCCAGCGAGCCCTCGACGACGAAGCCGCAGCTCTCGTAGAGCCGACGGGCCGGGGCGTTCCAGCCGAGCACCCGCAGGGTCAGCTTGCGGGCGCCTTCGGCCCGGGCCGCCGCGCAGGCCGCCTCGACCAGCCGGCGGCCGATGCCCCGGCCGCGGACGGTGTCGTCGACGGCCAGGCCCTGGATCTGCCGGACGTGCCGGTTGCTCGCCAGCGGGGTGGCCGGGACCTGACGGACGTAGCCGACGATCCGGCCGTCCAGCACGGCCAGCAGGTACTGCTCGGCCGGGTGCCGCTCGTCGAAGACCGGGTCCTCGACGGGCGGTCGCGGGGAGACGTCGGACAGGACGGACCAGGCGGCGTGGTTGAGGACGGCGAGTTCGCGCTCGTCCTCGCTCCGAGCCGTACGGATGATCAGATCGTCGTCAGGCATGCGCGTCATGCTAACGGGACGCATGCGAAGGTGACGGGCGGTCGGGAACACCGCGGGAGCGGGCGGGAGCTGCGAGGATGGGCGCATGCGCATCGCTGTCACGGGTTCCACGGGTTTGATCGGTTCGGCGCTCGTCCGCTCCCTGCTGGCGGACGGCCACGAGGTGGTCCGGCTGGTCCGGCACCGCTCGAAGACCGGCCCCCGGCCGGACGGCAGCACGGCGATCGGCTGGAACCCGCTGCTCGGCGAGGTCGAGCGGGACGGGCTGACCGGGGTCCAGGCCGTGGTGCACCTGGCCGGCGCCGGGGTCGGCGACCGCCGCTGGACGGACTCCTACAAGCGGGAGATCCGGGAGAGCCGGGCGTACGGCACCGAGACGCTGGCCGTCGCCCTGGCCGCGCTCAAGGAGCCGCCGCAGGTCCTGGTGAGCGCCTCCGCGGTCGGCTGGTACGGACAGACCGGCGACCGGGTGATCGACGAGGACTCCCCCGCCGGGGACGACTTCCTGGCCGAGGTCTGCCGGGAGTGGGAGGACGCCGCCAGGCCGGCCGAACGGGCCGGGATCCGGGTCGTCCACCCCCGCACCGGGATGGTCCTGTCCGCGTCCGGCGGGGCGGGCGGACGGCTCTTCCCGCTCTTCAAGCTGGGCCTCGGCGGGCGGCTCGGCAACGGGCGGCAGTACTGGAGCTTCATCTCGCTGCACGACGAGGTGGCCGCGCTGCGGTTCCTGATCGACCACGACGGCCTCTCCGGCGCCTTCAACCTCACCGCGCCGAACCCGGCGACCAACGCCGAGCTGACCACCGCGCTCGGGCGGGCGCTGCGGCGGCCGACGCCGTTCCCGGTGCCGGAGGCGGTGCTCAAGGCGGTGCTGGGCGAGCTGGCGGTCGAGGTGGTCGGCAGCCACCGGGTGGTGCCGCGGCGGCTGCTGGACGCGGGCTTCCGCTTCACCCACCCGGACGTGTACTCGGCGGTGCTCGCGGCGATGTGACGGGCCGGCGTGCGTGCGGCGGTGCTCGCGGCGATGTGACCGGTGGGCGTACGCGCGGGGGCGCGACGCCTGGGCGTGCGCGCGGCGGTGTGACGGATGGGTGCGCGCGCGGGCATGTGACGCGTGGGTGTGCGCGCGGGGCGTGCGGAGCCGTGCGTACTCCGACCGAGGCATCCACCCTGGCCAGCGGCATATGCCGGGCCGGGCCCGAGGGGGCCCGAGGAGGGGGCGCACGGGAGCACATGGTGGGCGCGTCGCACGCCCCCGGTGACCGTACGCGCCCGCCGACCCCCGAACCCGGCCACCACGGCGCACTGTCCGTGACCGCGCCCCCGCCCGGTGCCGCACAACCCTCCCCGGCCCTCGGATCCAGCCCGATGCGCTTGTCTGATGCTCGTACTGACTGGGCATCACCCTCCACGGACCGTGTCCCGGCACCCCGCTGCCTGCGTCGGCCGGAGCCCCGGGACCAGGGAGGGAGCACCCCAGTGCCCACGTACGACTTCACCCGCCGCGCCCGCCGGCCGTCCGACCCGGACGTCGTCGTGGTCGGCGCCGGACTCGCGGGCCTGGCCGCCGCCCGCGCGCTCACCGGCCACGGCCTCGACGTCCAGGTCCTGGAGACCACCGACCGGATCGGCGGCCGGATGGCCACCCGCGAACAGGACGGATTCCGGCTCGACGACGGCAGTCACCTGCTGAACACCGCCTTCCCCGAGCTGCGCCGCACGCTCGACCTCGACCGCCTCGACCTGCGCCCGCTCGCGCCCGGCGTGCTGGTGCACAGCGCCGGCCGCCGGTACCGCGCCGGGGACCCCCAGCTCGCCGTCGCCCGGCAGGCCGCCGCCCGGGCCCCGCTCGGCAGCCCGCTGGACAAGGCCCGGCTGGCCGGCCGGCTCGGCCGGCTCGCCACCACCCCGGTCGGCCGGCTCCAGGCCCGCCCGGAGACCACCGCCGCCCGCGCACTGGCCGGCCACGGCCTCGCCCAGCGCACCGTGGACGGCTTCCTGCGCCCGCTGCTCAGCGCGCTGCTCTCCGATCCGGCCCTCGGCACCAGCAGCCGGATCGCCGACCTGGTGCTGCGCTCGTACGCGCGCGGGCGGCTCTGTCTGCCCGCCGGCGGGATCGCGGCGGTACCGGCCCAGCTGGCCGCCGCCCTGCCCGCCGGAACCGTCCGCACCCGGGTGCAGGTCACCTCGATCGCCGCGGACGGCGTCGAGACCCTCGCGCACGGGCGGATCGGCGCCCAGGCCGTCATCGTCGCCACCGACGCCCGCTCCGCCACCGGACTGCTGCCCGGGCTGCGGCTGCCGGACTTCCACCCCGTCACGACCTTCTACCACGCGGCCGACACCGCCCCGCTGGGCGAGGCCGTCCTGCTGCTCGACGGCGACCGGCCGAACGGGCACCCGCCACTGGTCTCGCACTCGCTGGTGCTCAGCGAGCTGCACCCGTCCTACGCCCCGGCCGGCCAGGCGCTGATCGCCACCACCGTGCTCGGGCGGCGCGCCTTCGACGTGGGCGGCCCGGCCGGGCTGGAGCCGGCCGTCCGGGCCCGGCTGACCGAGCTGTACGACGTCCCGACCTCGGGCTGGCAGTTCCTCGGCGTACGGCACGTCCCGGACGCGCTGCCCGCGATGCCGCCGCCGCACAACCCCCGCCGCCCGGTGCGGCTGCTGGCCGGGCTGTACGTCGCCGGGGACCACCGGGACACCAGCACCGTGCAGGGCGCGCTGGTCTCCGGGCGGCGGGCGGCGCAGGCGGTCCTGGGCGACCTCGGTGTCCCGGCGGACGCCCGGGAGGCGGAGGCGGCGGCCTGACGGCGGCACGGGTGGCCGTCGGGGCGGTCCGAGCGGCGGGGCGGCAGGGGCGGCCGTTGCCACCACCGGAGCGCATCGGGGCACCGGGACACACCAGCGGTCTGCCGGGGTGACAGACCGACGGCGTGCCAGGATGCCGGGGTGCCTGCTCTGACCGTTCATCGGATGGTTCCGACCGTTCGGCCGGTTGCGCGGTGAGCGCCGCCGCCCAGCCGCTGACCCTGATCCTGATCCCCGCCGCAGCCGTGGCCGCCCCGCTGCTCGCCGACCGGCTGCTGCGGTGGATCGCCGTCCCGACCGTCGTGTTCGAGATCGTGCTCGGCGTCCTGATCGGCCCGGACGTCCTGGGCTGGGCGCACGTCGACGGCCTGGTCGACGCGCTCTCCCAGTTCGGCCTGGCCATGCTGATGTTCCTGGCCGGCTACGAGATCGACTTCGCCAAGCTGCGCGGCGGCCCGCTGAAACGGGCGGGCACCGCGTGGCTGGTCTCGGTGGCCGTCGGGCTCGGCGTGGGCGCGCTGGTCAACCGGGACCCGCTGGACGGCGCCTTCGCCGGGCTGGTGCTCACCACCACGGCGCTCGGCACCATCCTGCCGATCCTCCGCGACTCCGGTGAACTGCCCACGCCCTTCGGCTCCCTGGTGATGGCCACCGGGGCGGTCGGCGAGTTCGGGCCGATCATCGCGATCGCCGCCCTGCTCAGCGGCAACTCCCCGGCCCGCACGGCGGTCATCCTCGGGGCCTTCGCGGTGATCACCGCGCTCGCCGTGTTCGGCGCGCGCCGGCCCCGCCCGGCCTGGACCACCCGGCTGATCGAACGGACCCTGCGCACCTCCGGACAGTTCGCCATCCGCGCGGTGATCCTGGTGCTGGCCGCCATGGTCGCCGCCGCGCTCTGGCTGGACCTCGACATGCTGCTCGGGGCCTTCGTCGCCGGGATCGTCTCCCGGCTGCTGCTGGCCGGCGTCCGGCAGGCCGAGGAGGAGGTGATCGAGGCCAAGCTGGAGGGCATCGGCTTCGGTTTCCTGGTGCCGGTGTTCTTCGTGGTCAGCGGGATGAACTTCGACCTGGACGCCCTGCTGGACGACCCGGGCACGCTGCTGCTGGTCCCGGTGTTCCTGCTGCTCTTCCTGGCCGTGCGGGGGCTGCCCGCCGCACTGCTCGCCCCGGCCGGGCTCGGCCTGCGCGACCGCGCGGCGCTCGCGCTGTACGGGGCGACGGCGCTGCCGCTGGTCGTGGTGATCACCACCATCGAGGTGGACGCCGGACACCTGCCGTCCTCCACCGCGGCGGCGCTGGTCGGCGCCGGGATGCTGTCGGTGCTGGTGTTCCCGCTGGCGGCGCAGCGGGTGCGCGGCGGCGCGCGGCCGCCGGTGGCGGCCGACGCGGATCAGCCGAGGGTCCGGGCCGAGAGCTGGTAGGCCCGGGCCTCCGTACGCCGGGTGCGTGAGGCCCGTCCCCACGCACTCCGCCGGTCAGTTCACCTCCGCGCTCAGATCACTCCCGCCTGCCGGGCCGTCTCCTCGAAGGCGCGGGCCACCGGGCTGCCGCGGTAGGGGGTGAGGCGGCGGTGGAAGTCCCGGACGTACTCCAGCGAGCGGGCCGAGCGCATCTCCCCCGCCGCCCGCAGCGCGTCGGTGGCCATGGTGCACGCCTCGTCGAGGTCCCCCATGCCGAGCCGGGCGGTGGCCAGCACCAGGCGGCAGAAGATCCGGCTGCGGGCGTAGGCGGGCGAGCGCAGCCGCAGCGACTTCTCGGCGTGCTGCGCGGCCGTCCGCCACTGCTGGAGGTCGCGGTAGCAGTGGGCGAACTCGTCGGAGAGCTGGGCCTCGTCGAAGTACCGCGCCCAGGAGGGCAGTTCGTCGCCCGTCCGGGCCGCCGCCAGGGCGCGCTCGGCGCGCACCAGGGCGGTGGTGCAGGACCGGACGTCGCCCAGCAGGCCGTGCCCGCGCGCCTCGGCGGCGTGCATCAGCGACTGGACGACCGGCGGCACGGCGGTGCCCACGCCCTGCTGGGCGACCCTGGCGAGCTGGACCGCCTCCCGGCCGTGGCCGAGGTGGACGGCCTGCTGGCTCATCGTCACCAGCACGTAGCCGCCGAGCGCGCGGTCCCCGGCGGCCTGGGAGAGGCGCAGCGCCTGGACGAAGTAGCGCTGGGCGAGGCCGTGCGCGGCGATGTCGAAGGACGTCCAGCCGGCCAGCCTGGTGAGGTCGGCGACGGCGCCGAACAGCGCCCGGCCGATCTGCTCGCCGTAGCGGCCGCGCAGCATCGGCTCGGCCTCGCTCTCCAGGTAGCGGACCAGCGCCTGGCGGGCGTGGCCGCCGCCGTAGGCGTGGTCGAGCGCGCGGAAGAGGTCGCCGACGGCCCGGATGGCGGCGATGTCGCCGCGGCCGACCCGCAGGGTGGGGCGGGACTCGCGGGCCGGGTCGGTGTACGGCGGCTCGACGGCGACCGGCGGCCGGCGGCTCTGGATCGGCACCCGGCCGATGGTGGGGGCGGTGCCGGTCGTCCCGGCGGTGCTGCGCGCGGTGGGGGCCCCGGGGACGCCGGGGGCCGGGCCGCGCAACGGGCTCCCGGGGGACGCGCCGGGCGCACCCGGCGCCGGGGCGCCGGTGATGGCCGCGGAGGTGGCGCTGCCGGAGGGTGGACCGGTGGCGGTGTCCGGCCGGGCCAGGGTGGAGCCGTCCCGGGCGACCCGCTCGTCGGTGCGGCCGATCAGCCAGTCCCGGCTGGGGACGACCAGGCCGGCCGGGGTGAAGGCGATCCGGCGCAGCTCGGACTGGGGGCCGTTGTCCTTGCGCCACATGCTCGCCACGATGTCCACCGCCTCCTGCGGCGTCTCGGCGAACTCCAGGCCCGCGTAGACCGGGGCGCAGGCGTCCAGGCCGAGGTCCTGGGCGGTGAGGCGGCGGCCGAGCCGGCGGGTGAAGACCTCGGCGATCAGCGCCGGGGTGGCCCCGCGCGGCTGCTGGCCGCGCAGCCAGCGGGTGACCGAGGTCTTGTCGTAGCGCAGGTCGAGGCCGTGCTCCAGGCCGAGCTGGTCGACCCGGCGGGCCAGGCCCGCGTGCGAGAAGCCGGCCTCCTCGATCAGCGCCGCGAGCTGGCCGTTCTGCGGGGCCGGGCCGGAGTGGCCGGCGCCGCGGGCCGGGGCGGGCGCGACGGGGTTCTCGTGCCGGTCGGGTGTGGCCTGCACCGGCAGCCGCAGGTCGTCGGCGTCCGGGGCGTCGGCGGTCAACGTGTCGGTGGTCGACGCGTCGGCGGTCATGGCGTCGGCCGTCAGCGTGTCGGCGGTCATGGCGTCGGCGGTCAGTGCGTCGGGGGCGTCCGGAAGGGTCCGGCCGACCGGACCTCGGTGCTGGCCGAGCGGGTCGAGCGGTCCGTACGCCGGGCTGTCGGTTGCAGGCCGTTGGGGCATGTCTGTCAACACCTCTCGGACGTCGCACCGGGCCTCACCAGCACTTCGGCGGCCTGGGGCGGCGCCCCCTGTCGGGAATCGGCGTGAATGTAGCGAGCATTCGGGCGCTATGGGTGGATCTGACCGAGCAATCCACCGAACGGGTGAAGCAACCGCGCCCATTGTGGGGAAGCGGAGCCGGGAGGGGTTTGGTCTTCCGTAGCCGAACCGTCGGTGGTTCCGGGGGCCTCCCCGAGGGCCTCTCCGAGGGTCGATCCGCCGTTCGGGCCGCGGGTCGCCGTCATGGCGGACGACGCCACAACCTGGCGGGATGCTGTGGCGGTCCGCCACATGGGAGCGGGGCCGCCGGATTCCTACCGTTCTGGGCCATGGACACCTCTACTGCCCGCCCGCTCGCCGGGCGCACGGCCATGGTCACCGGGGCCGCCTCGGGCATCGGCCGGGCCTGCGCCGAGGCCTTCGCCGGGGCCGGCGCCCGGGTCTACGTCGTCGACCTCGCGGCCGGCCCGGCCGAGGAGCTCGCCGAGCGGATCGGCGGCCGCGCGATCGTCACCGACCTCGCCGACCCCGGGGCCGTGGACGCCCTCCCGGACGACGCCGACATCGTCGTCAACAACGCGGGCCTCCAGCACGTCGCCCCCGTGCACGAGTTCCCGCCCGACCGCTTCACCCTCATCCAGCGCGTCATGGTCGAGGCCCCCTTCCGCATCCTGCGCCGCACCCTGCCGCACATGTACGAGCAGGGGTGGGGCCGGGTCGTCAACATCTCCTCCGTCCACGGCCTGCGCGCCAGCGCGTTCAAGTCCGCGTACGTCACCGCGAAGCACGCGCTGGAGGGCCTGAGCAAGACCGTCGCCCTGGAGGGCGCGCCGTACGGCGTCACCAGCAACTGCGTCAACCCGGGCTACGTCCGGACGCCCCTGGTGGAGAAGCAGATCGCCGCCCAGGCACTCGCCCACGGCATCCCCGAGGACGAGGTGGTCGAGCGGATCATGCTCGACCGCACCGCCGTGAAGCGCCTCATCGAACCCGACGAGGTCGCCCAGCTCGCCCTCTGGCTCTGCTCCCCCGCCTCCTCGTACATCACCGGCGCCAGCCTCCCCGTCGACGGCGGCTGGACGGCGCACTGAGCGGCGGGCGCTCCGTGGTCCGGCCATCCCTCTCATAGGGAGAGCGGGCACATTCGACCCCGGGACTGTGTGGGCCGCCCACATAGTCCCGGGGTCGGCCGCTTCCTACCTTGTGGCGACATCGTCTCCCCCCTGGTTCTGGAAGTGGTGGCCATGAGCACCTCCGCACGAGGTACGGCGGCGAGCAGTTCACTCCCGAGAGTGGTGGCTGCGAGCCTGATCGGCACGACGATCGAGTGGTACGACTACTTCCTGTACGGAACGGCGGCGGCCCTGGTGTTCGGGAAGCTGTTCTTCCCGCACAGCGATCCGCTGACCGGGACGCTGCTCTCCTTCCTGACCTACGCGATCGGCTTCGCGGCGCGGCCGCTCGGGGCGCTGGTGTTCGGGCACTTCGGGGACCGGGTGGGCCGGAAGAAGCTGCTGGTGGTGAGCCTGCTGCTGATGGGCGGGTCGACCACGGCGATCGGGCTGCTGCCGACCTACGACTCGATCGGGGTCGCTGCGCCGGTGCTGCTGACGGTGCTGCGGCTGGTGCAGGGCTTCGCGCTCGGCGGCGAGTGGGGCGGCGCGGTGCTGCTGGTGTCGGAACACGGGGACCAGCGGCGACGGGGCTTCTGGGCGTCCTGGCCGCAGGGCGGGGCGCCGGCCGGGAACCTGCTGGCGGCCGGCGTGCTGTCGCTGATGACGGCGGTGCAGTCGGACGCGGCGTTCCTGGCCTGGGGCTGGCGGGTGCCGTTCCTGCTGTCGGCGGTGCTGGTCGCGGTCGGGATGTGGATCCGGCTCGCGGTGGACGAGTCGCCGCTGTTCAAGCAGGCGCTGGCGGCGCAGCAGTCCCGGAGGGCTCCCGAACGGCCGCCGCTGGTCGAGGTGTTGCGGAACCACTGGCGGGAGGTGCTGGTGGCCATGGGCGCGCGGATGGCGGAGAACATCTCCTATTACGTGATGACGACGTTCGTGCTCGTGTACGCCGTCAACCACGCCCACTTCTCCAAGCAGACCGCGCTGAACGCCGTGCTGGTCGCCTCCGCGATCCAGTTCGCGCTGATCCCGCTGTTCGGCGCGCTGTCCGACCGGGTCGGGCGCAGGCCGGTCTACCTGGTGGGCGCGGTCGGGGTGGGCGCCTGGGCCTTCGTCTTCTTCGGCCTGGTCGACACGAGGTCCTTCGGCTCGCTGCTCGCCGCCGTGACCGTCGGACTGGTCTTCCACAGCGCCATGTACGCGCCCCAGGCCGCCTTCTTCTCCGAGCTGTTCGCGACCCGGATGCGGTACTCGGGCGCCTCGATCGGGGCCCAGTTCTCCTCCGTGGCGGCCGGCGCCCCGGCGCCGCTGATCGCCACCGCGCTGCTCAAGGACTACGGCAGCGCCACCCCCATCGCGGTGTACGTCGCCATCGCGGCGGCGGTCACCGTCCTGGCGGTGCTCTGCGGCCGGGAGACCAGGGGCCTGGACCTCGCGGAGGTCGAGGGGCAGGCCGGCCAGGACGGCCCGGAGCCGGACGCCGCCGCGGCCGGAAGGCCCGCCGTCGTCTGAGGGCCGAGCCGGTACGATCGCGCTTTCTCGGAACCGACGGAACCGACGCCGATTGGCAGCACGCACCATGAACCACCCTCAGGAAAGCGCCGCGCCCGCGCTGCGGCGACTGCTCGACCTGCTCGCCTCCGGCGCCGCCACCGAGGACTTCGCCGACGTGCTGGCCGACGCCCGCCGCCGCGGGGCGCCGGCCGCCGTCCTCGCCGAGATCGACGACGCCACCTGGCAGGCCCTGCGGGTCCACCGCACCCTGCGTCAACACCGGCGCCGCGAAACCGAGTTGACCGCCCTGTTCGACACCGCCGGGGACCTCGCCGCCTCCCGGGACCTGGACACCGTGCTCCAGGCGATCGTCCGCCGGGCCCGGATGCTGCTCGGCACCGACACCGCCTACCTGACCCTGCCGGACGAGGCCGCCGGGGACACCTACATGCGGGTCACCGACGGCTCGGTCTCCGTCCTGTTCCAGACCCTGCGGCTCAGCCTCGGCCACGGCCTGGGCGGGCTGGTCGCCCAGACCGCCCGCCCGTACGCCACCCCCGACTACCGCACCGACGAGCGCTTCCACCACACCGGCACGATCGACGCGGGCGTGCTGGACGAGGGCTTGGTGGCGATCATCGGGGTGCCGCTGCTGCTCGGCGGGCAGGTCATCGGCGTCCTGTTCGCCGCCGACCGCTCGCCGCGCGCCTTCTCCCCCGACGAGGTCGCGCTGCTCTGCTCGCTGGCCGCGCACGCCGCGATCGCCCTGGACACCGCCAAGTCGCTGGCCGACACCCGGGCCGCGCTCGCCGAGCTGAACGCCGCCAACGAGCTGGTCCGGGCCCACTCCGCCGCTGTCCAGCGCGCCGAGCAGGCCCACGACCGGCTCACCGACCTGGTGCTGCGCGGCGCCGAGGTGCCGGACGTCGCCGCCGCCGTCGCCGCCCTGCTGGGCGGGGAGATAGCGGTCCTGGACGCCGAGGGCGAGCCGCTGGCCGGACGCTCCGCCCCCGCCGCCGAACTCGCCGAGGCGGTCGCCGCCTCCCGCGCCGAGGGCCGGTCCGTACGGCACCGCGAGCAGTGGGTCTGCGCGGTGCTGGCCGGGCACGACGCGCTCGGCACCATGGTGCTGCGCGGCCGCCCCGACCTCGACGACGCCGACCGGCGGCTGTTCGAGCGGGCCAGCGTGGTCACCGCCCTGCTCCTGCTGCTGCGCCGCTCCGTCGCCGAGACCGAGAACCGGATCCGCGGCGACCTGCTCACCGACCTGCTGACCGCCCCCGAGCGCGACCCGGCCGGGCTCACCGCCCGCGGCCGCCGGCTCGGCGTCGACCTCGCCCGGCCGCACCTGGTGCTGGTCGCGGAGCCGGCCGACGGGAAGACCGACGAGCGCGGACGGCTGGCCGGGGCGGCCCGGCGCTACCTGTTCGGCTCCCGGGGCGTCAGCGCCGAGCACGCCGAGACGGTGGTGCTGCTGACGCCCGTCGAGAGCGGCAGCGGCGGCAGTGGCAGCGGCGGCGCGGTCGGCGCCGGCGATCCCGAGGAGACCGCCCGGCAGGCCGCCGAACGGCTGGCCCGGCTGGCCGGGTTCCCGGTCACCGTCGGCGCGGGCCGCCCGGCCGCCGGGCCGTCCGCGCTGGCCGCCTCCTACGGCGAGGGCCTGCGCTGCCTCCGGGCCCTGCGGGTGCTCGGCCGGGCCGGGGAGGGCGCCTCCGCCCGGGCGCTCGGCTTCCTCGGCGTGCTGCTCGGCGACGGCCACGACGTGGACGGCTTCGTCGGCGCGACGCTCGGCCCGCTGCTGGCCTACGACGCCCGGCGCGGCACCGAGCTGGTCCGCACCCTGCGCGCCTACTTCGACTGCGGCGGCAGCCTGACCAGGGCCAAGGACGAGCTGCACGTCCACGTGAACACCGTGGTCCAGCGGCTGGACCGGGTCGAGGCGCTGCTCGGGCGGGACTGGAACCAGCCGGAGCGGTCGCTGGAGCTCCAGCTCGCGCTGCGGCTCCAGCTGCTCGCGGGGGGCTGAGCGGGGCGGGGCGGCTGAGCAGGGCTGCTGGGCGGGGCAGGGCTCGGGTCGGGCCGCTGCCCGCAGGCGGCTGAAGGGGTTCGGACGGGCTGGGCGTACAGTGGCGAGGTTGGTCTCGAACGCCTGGCAAGGAGCGGCAGCGGTGAGCGAGAACGTGCGTTTTGTTCGCATGGGCATAGGTGAGCGGACCGTGCCCTACCAGGAGGCCTGGGAGGAGCAGCAGCGGCTGCACGCGCTGCGGGTCGCGGACGAGATCCCCGACACCGTCCTGCTCCTGGAGCACCAGTCGGTGTACACCATGGGCAAGCGCACCAACCCCGCCGACCTGCCGCTGGACGGCACCCCGGTGGTCGAGGTCAACCGCGGCGGGGAGATCACCTGGCACGGCCCCGGCCAGCTGGTCGGCTACCCGATCGTCAAGCTGCCCGACCCGATCGACGTCATCGCCTACGTCCGCCGGCTGGAGGAGGCGCTGATCCGCACCGCCGGCGAGTTCGGCATCGACTCCACCCGGGTCGAGGGCCGCAGCGGGGTCTGGGTGCTGGGCGAGTCCATCCCGGACGCCGTGGTGGACCCGGCGCAGGTCGTGGACATCGGCAAGCTGACCCTGCGGATGGGCCTGCCGCTGGGCATCGACCCGCGCCTGGCCGGCCCCGAGTACGCGCCCTCCAACGCCGGCCAGCGCGGGGACGACCGCAAGCTCGCCGCGATCGGCGTGCGGGTCGCCCGCGGGGTCACGATGCACGGCTTCGCGCTCAACTGCGACCCGGACATGACCTGGTTCGACAAGATCGTGCCGTGCGGCATCCGGGACGCGGGCGTCGCCTCGCTCACCGGCGAGCTGCGGCGCGGACTGTCCGCCGCCGAGGCGGCACCGGTGGTCGAGCGGCACCTGGCGGCCGTCCTCGCCGAGCTGCCGGAGCCGGCGCTCAGCCGCTGAGCCCCGCCGCCCGGCTCCGGCGCACCGCCGGACACCTGCCCTGATGTGTCCTGACGGCCGTCCGCCCCGGCAGCCGTCCGCCCCGCTGTCCTGACGGCCGTCGGAAATCCCGGCGGCCGCTGGGAATCTACCGACCGGTAGCCATGTTGCCCTGCGATTGCAGGGCAACAGGCCCGACGAAGGCCGTACAACCACAGGCGTACCCTGGGGGTACCCCGTCTAGTTCTAGGAGTCGCACGTGTCCGCTGTCGCGCCCGACGGCAGGAAGCTGCTCCGCCTGGAGGTCCGCAACAGCGAGACCCCCATCGAGCGGAAGCCCGAGTGGATCAAGACCCGCGCGAAGATGGGCCCGGAGTACAACGCCCTCCAGTCGCTGGTGAAGAAGGAGGGGCTGCACACGGTCTGCCAGGAGGCCGGCTGCCCCAACATCTTCGAGTGCTGGGAGGACCGCGAGGCGACCTTCCTCATCGGCGGTGACCAGTGCACCCGCCGCTGCGACTTCTGTCAGATCGACACCGGCAAGCCCGCCGAGTTCGACCGCGACGAGCCGCGCCGGGTCGCCGAGTCCATCGTCACCATGGACCTCAACTACGCCACCATCACCGGCGTCGCCCGCGACGACCTGGAGGACGGCGGCGCCTGGCTGTACGCCGAGACCGTGCGCCAGGTGCACGCGATGACCGCCGACCGCGCGGCCGGCCGCACCGGCGTCGAGCTGCTCATCCCCGACTTCAACGCGGTGCCCGAGCAGCTGGCCGAGGTCTTCTCCTCCCGCCCCGAGGTGCTCGCGCACAACGTCGAGACGGTGCCGCGGATCTTCAAGCGGATCCGCCCGGCCTTCCGCTACGAGCGCTCGCTGGACGTCATCACCCAGGCCCGCGCGGCCGGGCTGGTGACCAAGTCCAACCTGATCCTCGGCATGGGCGAGACCCGCGAGGAGGTCAGCCAGGCGCTGGCCGACCTGGTCGGCGCCGGCTGCGAGCTGATCACCATCACCCAGTACCTGCGCCCCTCGCTGCGCCACCACCCGGTGGAGCGCTGGGTGAAGCCGCAGGAGTTCGTCGAGCTCCAGCAGGAGGCCGAGGAGCTGGGCTTCGCGGGCGTCATGTCGGGCCCGCTGGTGCGGTCCTCGTACCGGGCCGGTCGGCTGTACCGGCAGGCGCTGGAGCGGCGCGAGCAGGCCGCGGTCTGACGGTCTCCTGACCGGTACGGTCTGATCGGGCCGGTCGGACCGTTCGGTCCGGCCGTGCTGTTCGAGCCAGGGAAAGGGCGGAGCTTCGGCTCCGCCCTTTCGGTTTCACCACGCTTTGACGGCCTGGTCACGGGCTGGTAACACGGGGTGGGGACGCTGGACGCCTGGTGAGCGTTCGATTCTTCTCGGCCACCTCGGCCGGCTCGGCCACCACGGCCGTCTCACCCGGCTCGGCCGGCTCGGCCCCCATCAGCCCGGAGAGGAGCTGTTCGGCATGCGGATGCGGATCCGATCGGTCGGAGTGGCACTGCGGTACGCCGAGAGCGTCCTGCTGGCCCCCGGCCAACAGCACGCGCGCCGCAACGCGTGGGCGGCGGTGTGCGAGAACCGCCGGTACGCGGCGGACCGCCGGCACGACGACGCGGAGGCGGCCCGGACCACGCCGCAGCCCCTCTCCACGCCCCCGGGCCGTCCCGCGCCACGGACCCGTTCCACGCCACGGAAGTGAGCCCCCGGCGTCGCTGTGCGCGACGGTGCACCGGCGCACGGGTCACGGTTGGGGCGAACGGGTACCCGGGCTTGGATATCCCGTACCCGTGCCACGTACCATGAGCGTTATGGCGAGGGAAACATCCGAGAACCCCGGACGGCTGAAGCAGATCCGTCTGGCGTACACCATGACCAAGAAGGTCGACACCAAGATCGGCCTGATCATCGCCGGCGTCGGCCTGCTGACCTTCGGCGTGTTCCTCGCCATCGGCTTCGCGATCGAGCATCCCGTCTACCTGGGCATCCTGGGCTTCATCGTGGCCGTGCTGGCCATGGCGATCGTCTTCGGGCGCCGGGCCGAGCGCGCCGCGTTCGGGCAGATGGAGGGGCAGCCGGGCGCCGTCGCGGCGGTGCTGAACAACATCCGGCGCGGCTGGAGCTCCAACAGCACCCCGGTCGCGGTCACCCGTAGCCAGGACGCGGTCTACCGCGCCGTGGGCCGGGCCGGCATCGCGCTGATCGGCGAGGGCAACCCGAACCGGGTCCGCCAGCTGCTGGCCTCCGAGAAGAAGAAGATGGCCCGCGTGGTCGGCGACGTGCCGGTGCACGACATCGTGGTGGGCAACGGCGAGGGCGAGATCCCGCTGAAGAAGCTCCAGATCCACCTGATGCGCCTGCCCCGCGCCATCACCGCCGCCCAGGTCACCGAGACCAACGACCGCCTGCGCGCGCTGGGCGACCTGCTCTCCAAGGCGCCGATCCCCAAGGGTCCGATGCCGAAGGGCGCCCGGATGCCCAAGGGCGGCCAGGCCCGCTGACCCTCCCCCGCCCCTCACGACACGAGAACGGCCCCGCTGAATCCTCAGCGGGGCCGTTTCGGCGTCGTCCGGCATCTGCTGCCGGGCTTGTCCGGACCGTGCTAGATGCGGACCTCGACGGTGCCGACCGCCTTGTCGTGCAGGCCGCGGGTGTCGCGGTCCCAGACCAGCGGCGGCACCACCAGGCAGAGCAGCAGGGTGCGCAGCAGGACCTGCGGGATGGTCGCGCGGCGGCCGTCCAGCCGGACCACCCGGAGGCCGAACAGCCGCTTGCCGACCGTCGTGCCGGTGGTGGACAGCATCAGGGCCGCGACGAGGAAGTACAGCGGGCTGGTCCACAGGTTGGCCTCGGCCTGGTCGCCGCGGGCGATCAGCCCGTACGAGATCAGGGCGACGAGCCAGCCGTCCACGAACAGCGCGCCGATCCGGCGGCCGGGGCCGGCAATCGAGCCGGGGCCCTCCTTGGGCAGCCCGAGGCGCTCGCCGCGGTGGCCGAAGTCGGCGCCCATCTTCTCGGCGGCCGCCCGGGGGCCGTCGATCCACGATCCCAACGCTTCTCTGGTGTCCACGAATCCACACTAACCGGGCTGACGGGTCGCACCGCCACCGGCTCCCCTCCGGCCGGGGCATCACCCCCGACCGGGTGAATCGTCATCCCGGCGCCCTTCCAAGTGGTCCAGACCACTTGCGGAAGGGTGCGCAGCTGGGCGGGGTGATTTGTACCGTCCCGTACATCTTTGCCGCCCGCGAGGCGACCGTGGTTAACATCTAGGAAACGAGCGGGTCACCGGCTGGAAACGACCCATTCCTATGGTGAGCCCAATTCGCACGCCGAGGAGGATGGATGTTCAACAACGCCGCCGAAGTGAAGCAGTACATCCAGGACAACGACGTGAAGTTCGTCGACGTCCGGTTCTGCGACCTGCCGGGCGTCTTGCAGCACTTCTCCGTACCTGCGGCGACCTTCGACCCGTCCGAGATCCTGATGTTCGACGGCTCGTCGATCCGCGGCTTCCAGGCCATCCACGAGTCCGACATGGCCCTGGTGCCGGACCTCGCCACCGCCCGCCTCGACCCCTTCCGGGCCGAGAAGCACCTCAACATCAACTTCTTCATCCAGGACCCGGTCACCGGCGAGGCCTACAGCCGCGACCCGCGCAACGTCGCCAGGAAGGCCGAGGCCTACCTGGCCTCCTCCGGCATCGCCGACACCGCGTACTTCGGGCCCGAGGCCGAGTTCTACGTCTTCGACTCGGTCCGCTTCGAGACCAGCGCCAACGCGTCCTTCTACCACATCGACTCGGAGGCCGGCGCCTGGAACAGCGGCGCCGCCGAGGGCGACGTGCGCGGCTACAAGGTCAAGTACAAGGGCGGCTACTTCCCCGTCCCGCCGGTCGACCACTTCGCCGACCTGCGCGCCGAGATGTCGCTGGAGCTCGCCAAGGCCGGACTGGAGGTCGAGCGCCAGCACCACGAGGTCGGCACCGCCGGCCAGGCCGAGATCAACTACAAGTTCAACACCCTGCTGCACGCCGCCGACGACCTGATGCTGTTCAAGTACATCATCAAGAACGTCGCCTGGCGGAACGGCAAGACCGCCACCTTCATGCCGAAGCCGATCTTCGGCGACAACGGCTCCGGCATGCACGTCCACCAGTCCCTGTGGACCGAGGGCTCGCCGCTCTTCTACGACGAGCAGGGCTACGCCGGACTCTCCGACACCGCCCGCTACTACATCGGCGGCCTGCTGCGGCACGCCCCCTCGCTGCTGGCCTTCACCAACCCCTCGGTGAACTCCTACCACCGCCTGGTGCCGGGCTTCGAAGCGCCGGTCAACCTGGTCTACTCGCAGCGCAACCGCTCCGCCGCGATCCGCATCCCGATCACCGGCTCCAACGCCAAGGCCAAGCGCATCGAGTTCCGCGCCCCGGACCCGGCCTCCAACCCCTACCTGGCCTTCGCCGCCATGCTGATGGCCGGCCTCGACGGCATCCGCAACAAGATCGAGCCGCTGGAGCCCGTCGACAAGGACCTCTACGAGCTGGCCCCCGAGGAGCACGCCAACGTCCCCCAGGTCCCCTCCTCCCTCCCCGCCGTCCTGGAGGCCCTGGAAGCCGACCACGAGTACCTCCTCGCCGGCAACGTCTTCACCCCGGACCTCATCGAGACCTGGATCGACTACAAGCGCACCAACGAGATCGCCCCGATCGCCCTCCGCCCCCACCCCCACGAGTTCGAGCTCTACTACGACCTGTAGGACCCCCTCTGACCTGCGGAAATACAGTTTGATCTCTCATCGTTTCCGCAGGTCAGGCAAGGCCCTGACCTGCGGAAACGCGCAGCGGGGGGTCGGCTGCAGTACCTCTGGGGCTCGCGATGTGAAATGAGTGTGAAATGAGCAGGGGTAGATCGAACTCGCGATGACGCCTTCTTGCCCCTGCCAGCATTGGGCAGTACGCCATCTCGCTACTCTCAGTAGCCATAGCTCGCGGCTCCCGACCCGGCAGGTTCGATCTCTTACCGGCACTGCGCCCATCAGGCGAGGTGTCACCTGTGCCCGCCAAGCAGCGGAGCCTGCCGTCATCGGGCCGCGCCGGTTCAGCGGGCGGCTGATCGGTATTCCGGCCGGCGCGGAGGTCAGCAGCACCGTCGAGAGCCCCGCAGTGGTCGCCTGAGTGAACCGCCCAGGCGGTGCTCGGCGCCCGCACCCGCGACTCGGCGGCGCACACCACCGCGGACCGTATGCCGCCTACCCTCCACCACCGCTCGCCAAAGCGAGGCGAGTTCGACGATCAGATCGGCCAGGTGCCGACGCGAGACGCCGGTCAGCAACCGATGGCCGAGGACAGCGCGATCCACCATGATCATCACTGCCCGGTTGCCCCTGTGGCAGCGGCTGGAGCACACCGACATTCTCGAGAAGTACGTCGGCCGCGACGGTCAACGCCCGGAGGGCGGGCTGGTGATCGTGGGAACGCAGGTGGTGGAGCAGTCCCTCGACCTGGACCTCGACCTGGTCATCAGCGATCTCGCGCCGATCAGCCTTCTCCTCCAGCGGGCGGGCCGGGGCTGGCGGCACGATCGGGAAAGGCGGCCCGGCTAGGCGACGGGGCCGAGAATGGTCGCCCTCACCCCGGCCGGTGACCTACCGCCGCGCCGCTGGGGAAGCGTGTACGACGGCTCGCTGCTGCGCCTGACCGCCGAGGCACCCACCGGACTCTCCGCACCGGTGGCAGCGCCGGAACAGGTCCAGATCCTGATCGAGGCCGTATACAGCAGGGCTGGTCAGGCACCGGGACGGATGCCGATGTCGCGGCACGACTGGCGAAGGAGCAGGGCCTGGCCGCAGTGGCTGATATGGCGGCGATCCCTCCGCCATCCCGGATCACCGGTGACCTGCACCCATTGACATCACCACTCGATCCGGACCTGGCAGTCACCCGGCTCGGCGCGGAGTCCCAACGCATCCTGCCGGTGTGGCCGACGGCGGACGGAGGGTTCGAGTTCGTCACCCAGGCCAGCCGAGCGGTGCTGCCAGAGCGGCCGACGACCGAGGACATCCGCCAGGTGATCCTCTCCACGGTTCAGGTCCGCCGCGATTGGCTCGTCCCGGGCAATGCCGAGCCACTACCCGCAGATATGAGGTTCCCCCGAGGTGCGGAAGGTTGCCGGAGATGGCCTGATTGGCCATGAGAAGGGAGCCCCCGTCATGGCTGCACCGATGAAGTACCCGCCCGAGTTGCGGCAGCGGGCTGTTGCCGCATACCGGGCGGCCGATCCGAAGCCCGTGATCCGTCAGATGGCCCGCGAGCTCGGGGTTCACCATGAGGCCCTGCGGAACTGGATCCGCCAGGACGAGGCGGATCGGGGTGAGCGCGACGACCGGCTGACCACTGTCGAGAAGGAGGAGTTGGCGGCTCTGCGCAAGGAGAACGCCGAGCTCCGGCGCTCGTGCGAGATCCTCAAGGCCGCCTCGGCTTTTTTCGCCCAGGAGCTCGACCCGACCCGGCGACGGTACTGAAGCTCATCGACGAGCACCAGGACCGCTTCGGGGCCGAGCCCGTCCTCCGGGAACTGCACATCCCCGCCTCCACCTACTACCGCTGGCGCCGCGACGTCCACGAGCCCTGCGAGCGCAAGCGCCACGACGCGGAGCTGACCGAGCACATCCGCCGCATCCACGCCGACTCCGACGAGACCTACGGCTCCCCACGCGTCCATGCCGTCCTGCGGCGCGAGGGCACCCACGTCGGCCGCAAGCGGGTCGAGCGTCTGATGCGCCAGGCCGGAATCCAGGGCGTCAGCCCGCGCCGGCCCCGCTCCTTCACCCGCCGCGACCCGGCGGCGGACCCCGCTCCGGACCTGGTCCAGCGCGACTTCACCGCCGCCGCACCGAACCGGCTGTGGGTCGCCGACATCTCGCTGATCCCCACCGGCGAGGGCCCGTGGTGGCTTGCCACGATCCGCGACGCCTTCTCCCGTCGCATCGTCGGCTGGCACACCTCCGAGCGCGCGGACGCCGACCTGGTCCTCACCGCCCTGGAGTACGCGCTGCACGGCCGGCCCATCGAGCCGGGGAAGCTGATTCATCACAGCGACCACGGGTGTCAGTACACGTCCATCAAGCTCACAACTCGCCTGCTGAAGGCGGGAATCGAGCCGAGCATGGGAAGCGTGGGCGACTCGTTCGACAACGCCCTGGCAGAGAACTTCTGGAGCGTCCTGAAGACCGAGTGCGTGCGCCGCACGACCTTCACCACCCGCACCGACGCCGACCTCGCGCTGTTCGCCTACATCGACGGCTGGTACAACACCCGCCGCATCCAGAAGCACCTGAGCTGGCTCAGCCCCGACGAGTACGAAGCCAAGCACTACGCCGACCAGGCGACGGCCGAACCAGTGGCCGTCGAACCACCCACACCCGCCCTGACCAGGTAATCACCACCTCCCGCGCAGCGGGGGAAGCTCAATACGGCGCCACCCGCGAACTGGGTAAGCAGTCCAGGTCTGGCGGACATCGCCCTGATCCCACACCACCCCGCCACAGACTCCTGGCGGGCTCCCGACGGACGCACGATCCACCTCGACCCCGTGCAGGGCATCGTCCGTTCCTGACCACCTCCGCGCACAACCCCGAAAGGCCGCGCTGGCTCAGCGAATTCGCGGGCCTCGCTGCGTTTCGGTGAGTCACGCTAACAGGGGCGGATGAGCAGGAGACGCCGGGCAGTGAAGCCAAGGATCTTCGAGCTGTCCGGCGCATCGTCATGAGCAGACGAACCCGACGGCACTCTTGGCCGCGACGGGGCCTCCAGCGCGTACCCACGCGCTGGAGGCCGTGCCCTGCGGACCGCGGCAGTGGGAGCTGTCGGTGCCGGCAGCTACGCTCGCACCGGTGTGTCTGCGTCGGGAGGAATGGAGCTCCAGGTGGAAGACGGGCAAGTACCGGAGACTGAACACACTGCCATGGGTCGGGCGATAGCCAGACTGGTCGACGCCTATGGGACGGAGGTCGCGATGATGTGGCGCAGAAGGACTGGCGTGGTCTGCCATGACAAGCACCTGATACCCGCCATGGGCAAACCGCACAGCGGGCGCTGGAACACCGAGAGCGACGCCGTGCTGTGGTACCTGTTGCGCTTGTACGTCACCGGCAACCTGGTCTTCAGCCATATCCGGGTCGGGGCCACAGCGCTCAAGGACAAGGAACGGCGGCGCAATCAGGAAACTCTGACCCATGCGAATTTGCAGGGGATTAGCATCGCCGTCGACCAAGAGCAGAGCGGTGCGCCTTGTGACGGTTGGGTCCGCTTCGAGGCTGCCTGGGGGTGCGAACGCCTCACGTTCGAGGTCACGGAGCGCGGCACCACTGTTTTCGCTACGGACGAGATCGTTTTCCCTGCGCACGCCGAGGGGACGCGAGGGATTCCCCTGGAGATCGGCAACTCCGATGTCACCCGCACGCTGGCCCACCTGCGCCAGTACGGGGCGCTGGTGCGATGGCCCTACGGCAGCGACCACATGATCGTTCTGGCGCTGAACGGTGACGCGAAGACGGTGGGCTTGGACAAGTTCTTCGCGAAGGACATGAGGGACAACCGCCAGTCCACGCCGTCGATGGTCTCGCGCGTCACAGGCGCCATGCACGAGGCGCTGTACGCCTCGCAGGTCTGCGACGCCCTCTATGACCTTTCCGCCGAGGAGGCCGCCGAGCGGGTGTTCGAACTGCGGGTCGCCATGCTCATGGCCGCCAGGCTCGTTCGGGCGGTTCCCCTTGCCATGTTCGTCCACGTGGACCCCCGGCCGACCGACGCTGCCGCACCGCACCCGCGAGTGGTCAGCGAGGAGGACGGCGTCACCAAGATCGCCAGCCGCGGGGTCACTGTCTACGCGAAGGCAGCCGGACCGGACCAGGACTGCGCGGATCCGTTCGCACTGAAGCCCGCATTCCCTCCCGGCCCCTACAGCCAGCTCTTGACACGGCTCATAGCCTCCTCACCGAGCCCACTGATCGCCGTACCGCCGACTACAGTCCACTCCCATCGGAAGACGGCCCTGGGAGACTTCACCATCGAGGACCTTGGCACGCTGTCCGAGGCCGTGGAGGAACTGCAGCGCCAGGGTCTGGAGCCGAGCTGGGAGTCGTAGTGAGGTAGATGTGGCGGCACCCAGGTCGACCGCAGTGCCACGTGGGTGGCCTGGTCCAGCGGGGCGGCCATCGCCGCCCTGCTCGCCTGGATCGCGCCCAGCTTCCGAACGGTCCTTCTGCCCCTGAGCGCGGTGGAGGCGGTCGCGACCATCGTGATCCTGCTGGCGTGGCGCAGCTCCACCCGGCGATGCGCCGGCGACCATGAGGCCGCCGCCCGCGTCGAACTGACCCTCCCCGAGACCGGCGTCCGCAGCGGAGCCGGTCTCTTCGACGAGCCCACCGCCGCCCAGAGCAACGGTGGCGACTGCTGCTCCGTCCCGGCCGACCCGTAGCTGATCACCCTCGGCTCACCCGCCTCGGAGTCCTCTTGCTCTACCACAGGCGGAGGGTGCTAACCAGCCCCTGATCGCCACTCAGGCCAGCGGGACCGTGACCGGAACGGGGGACCGGTCACGGGCGTTCTCCGCCGACTCAGGGACATTCCGCTCGGCCAGATGGATGATGGACTTCACCGTGTAGGCAAAAGCTGGCAGCCTCGCGCCGTGAAGAGTTGGGAGTACTGCCCTCGATGGCCCATGACGCCGCGTACCACCGGCCCCCGGAGCTGATGCGATCTCGCTACTTTCAGTAGTCATCACTCAGGACTCCCGACTCAACGGGTTCGATCTCTTACCGGCACTGCGCCCCCTCCGGCGAGACGTCACCAGTGCTCGCCAAGCAACGGAGCCTGCCGTCATCGGGTCGCGCCAGTCCAGTTGGCAGCTGATCGGGATAGCGGCCAGCCCGGGGGTCACCAGCGCCGTCGAGAAACCTGCGGTGGTCGCCCGGGTGAACCGCCCCCGCTGACGGCGATCAGTACGCCAATGCGCGCCTGGGCGGCGACCGTACCTACAGGATGTGGCCCAGCATCTGCCCAGGCCGCCCAGTCCGAGGGCCCAGGTCGCCAGCGCGGTCAGTAGCGAAGCCATTCGGACTGCATAAATCCGCTTGTCGGTGGCGTGTGGGACTCTTTGAACATGACGCTCCGGGGTAACTACTCCCAGCGAAGGTGCTCCAATACACACGGACGGTGTCTCATGGGCGGCGCACGGGTGATACGCACGAACAGAGTCCTACCACCCGACCCGAACGGCTGTCGGTGGTGCGGCGACGCCCAAGGCCACCACGGCACTCAGTGGGTGGCCTCGGTCGGTCAGCACACTTGGGCGGAGCCAACGCCCGAGCAGCGGCTTCGCCGCATGCAGGCGCGGCGGGCGGCCCGGCAGGCCACGTCCGCGGCAGTCACCACAGATGCGGCCCCGCGTTCCGGGCACGCATGACCAGATCGTCGAAGAGCTTGGTGAGGTCCTCGGGAATGCGCTCCTTGGGCAGGTGCGCGGCGATCCCGACCATCAAGTCCTCCTTGGACTGAGGCCCCTCCAGGGAACCGGTCTTGAACATGTCCAACAGCGCGGAACTGAACTTCTTGCCCGACCGCAGCCCGGCTAGGTCGTCGGGCTCCCACGGCCCCAAGCCGTCGGTTCGCGGCCACAGGGCGTTGGCGGTGTCAGCCCAGTCCGCATTCTGGAACAGGTCCTCCAGTTCGTTGGGCGCGCCCAGGTAGAAGCAGTGCTTGTGGGGAGTGAAGCCGTACTCCTTGAGCTTGTCGTCGCGAAAGACCTGCTTCTGGTTCGTACGGCTGTCCTTGTCGACCACGAATGCCACGTCCCGCCGGTGGTCGGCCAGGAACTTCGCGAAGCGCAGCGCACCCTCGTTGCTGCCGCCGGCCATCAGGCACACGCCCGCGGACTGGATGGGTACGCCGGTGTACTTGCGAAACAGGATCGGGAACGCGGACGTCTCCGATACGCCCTCCACGGCAACAAAGAACCGCTCGTGCAGCAGGACGCTATTGCGGAACCCAAGCGTCGTCGCAATAGTCGACAGGTGGCGGCGCACGTCCGCGTCGGCGCCGCCTTCATCGAGGACCTCCACGCAGACCTGTCCCTGATGGGTGCGCAGGTGCACCACGGAGGAGATGTCGACCCCGTCGATCAGGTTGAGTGAGTGGGTGGCCACGATCACCCGGGCGTTTGGCTGTGCCGACTGCTCTTGGATGAGCGACATGATCCGCCGCTGGCGGGTGTAGTCCAGATGGGTGTCCGGCTCGTCGTAGACAAACACGACGTCGCTCGTGGTGCCGTCGTCGTTCTGGGTCAGCTCATTGCTGCTCTCCCAGAGAGCCAGGGAGATGCGGCGGGAACGGCCCGTTCCGGCCGAGGACAACGGGATGCGATGTCCGCCCGCGTCCACAATGGTCAGTTCCACGCCAGTCAGGGCAGGCTTGACCTGCACCTTCGGGTCTAGCTCGACCGACGGCAGTTCGCAGCGGTCCGCGATGTGCTTGCGGATACGGTCGATGTCCACAGTAAGCGAGTTCGCGAGGTACTCCTCAAGCTCCTCGACCCGCTTGGCGGCGTCATCGGCTCGGCTGTATTCCCGCAGGCGGGACCCCAGCAAAGTATGGATCACCGTCTCAGGCGCCTGGACCGCATCGCCGCGGAAGTACACGAGCGACGGCAGCGCGGCTTCAATGGAAGAGTCCGCCGCTACCCACTCGTCGACCTGCGGCATGGTGTCAGCAAGCTGCCGCAGCGGCTTCTCCCAGCTGTCGCGCGCGGTGGCCGGGCCGACCGGGAGTACACCGTAGGAGTTCGCGATCGTCTTCAAAGCAGGGAGCTTGAGTGATGCGAGGTCCTGCAGCGCCGCCTCCTCGCAGACGCGGCGCCGCACCTCCAGGAACGAACCCGCCTCCGGCCGGTAGCGGCGCCGGATCGGCACTTGCTCGGGCAGGCCCAGGTCTTCCTGCTCGTGAGGACGCAGTGCGAAGGAGCCCTCGACCACCGCCTGTGCCACGCGCGCCTGCGCGTCGGCATCCTCGGCTTCACCCTCACCGAGGTAGGTCAGGTCACGCTCGCTGAGTGCCGTGCCCTTCAACAAGAACGCGAGGGCGTCCAACAGCGCCGTCTTCCCGCCCTCGTTCTGGCCGGTCAGTACGGTCTGCCGCAAGACCGGCACTTGCTTGATCTCCGCGAGGCAGCGGAAACCCTCGACCGACACATCAGAAATCTGCACGCACGCCTCGACTTGGCCAGGAACGAGTGGACTCAGAGCCGGGTCAGCCCGCAAGCTTGCGGGTCGGGTACCGTCCCTTGATATACCGGGCCACGAACCCGCCCTTGCTCGCGGCGGCCATCAGTGCGGTGTGCACCTGCGCGGGCACGCATGTGTACTCGTAAAGGGATCCGCTGTGGAAGGCGATCTGCAAGGTGCTGGAGCAGTCGTCGTAGCCGACGGACAGGACATTAGTGGACTGGACCGGCTGGTGCAGCACAACGCCTCCTGCGATTCATGCGCCGGAAGGTGCCCGGTTAGCCGTTGATGCTATCAGCAGTGCGCCAAGAGCCCGCCCGGAAAGGGAGGTTGGCGTCGGGCAGCGTGCCAACCATGGGAGGCCACTGCTGCCGGGCAACCGCGCGGTGAACCCTTGGCGTAGTGGCTGGAACCTCCTCCGCAGCGACGCCAACAGCATGGACCCGGGCGAGGTAGAGGTCCGGCGCGCCCACACCGTCGACCCAACTCGCCGAGGACCTTCCTGCCACCCACAAGGCCCTGCTCGGCATCGCTCTGGCCACGCTCCTGGCCGCCGCGCTTGACCTGCTCAACATCGGCCTCGCCACCGTCCGCGACCGGACCCCTGAGCTGACCATCCGTCGAGCCGCAAACGCCACCCGCTCGGTTCGCCGCCGTCCTGCTCGCCCCGTCATCCTCGGCCTGCTCACTGCGGTGCTTACCGTCTCCGGGACTTGCGCCGCCGTCACCCTCTCGTCCCGCTCCTAATCGATCCGGCCAGCGCCCTGCACCGTCGGCTTCCCGACCGGGGTCGCACTCGACGGCGTCGTTCCGGCCGTCCTCCCACCCGTGTCGACCTGGCCCAGGTACCCCGTGAGCGAGGAAGGCACCTGTCCGCGCAGTAGACACGGTGCACAGACATCCCAGCATCGCCTTTCAGACAGCGCTCAACGTTGCCCGGCCAGGACCGCACTACGGCCGATACTGTCGACAAACCTGGCACGCAAGACGGTCCAGGCCGGGTTGTGCAACCCATGCGAGGGCCATCCAGCTACTTCAAAGGAGAACCGTCCCATTTACGGAGAAGCAGTTATGGCAGTGAGTACGGGAGCCGCCAGTGGAGTTCTCTCCTACCTACTCCAAGGCCAGGTCGACGCATTGAGCACTCGGATCTCAGCCATCTTCCGTCGCAGTAGCAACCCCCAAGAGGAGACCTCCGCCTTGCAGATGCTGAATGAGCACGCGGAAGCGCTGAGCCGGCGCGAGATTACTGAGCGCGCCGTCACCGACAACTGGACCGAGCTGTTCGCAGCTTTTCTTGGTGCCCACACCGACGCCCGGGCCGATATTGAGGAACTCGCGACCGCAGCACCAAACAGGACGACTACCATCGGCTCTCAAAACAACTACAGTTCTGGGGTATTCATCGGCAACAATCACTATGGTGAAATCAATATCAGCACCCGGAACGACAGGTGACCACCGACGCCCCAGTGCCTCAAAAGTCGCAGTCGATTCAAAATAACTACGGCAACGGTGCATTTATCGGCGGCGACCAGCATGGCGACATCAATATTCACCATGAGATCGACCCGAAAACCAAGGCCACACTCGCAAAGCTGGGAAAGTCGGCACCTAGGCTTTCCCAGATGCTCGAAAATGCCCTGCGCGACGGAATAATCTCACCCGACACGGCCAGCCAGCTCTCCGTGGCCGCCCGAAGCATCAATGAAGACGTAGCCGACCGTCTCACATACGCCTCACATCGGATAAATGAGGACGTCGCCGGCCTTCTCACCCATGCAAGCCACAGCATCAACGAAGACGTGGCAAGCCAGATAGCCCAAGCCGCGGATCAGCTTTCCCGGCTCTCCACAAGAATCGACTTCGAATCGCTTGCCAATCTAGTCAGGCGTCTTGAGGAAATTCTCGGATCTCACAACAATGGCAGCCTCGACGGGCTCGCAGTCCGACTCGAAAGCAGCATTGAAAGCCTTGGCACTGCAGCAGATCAAATGAATCATCTAAAAGGCGGCAGCGTCCACACAGCAGAGCTCAAGCAAGTGACTACATCACTTGCGGAGATCGCGAAACGAGTTGAGGCAAGAGTAACTCCACCTCCCCCAATAGTCCTCCCCGACTGGGAAGGAAGATTTCGGTGGCTTGGCATTGGAATTTTCCTTGGGATTGCGATATCAATCATTTTCACAGCCTACTCGTAGAAGACCTCGTTCCTGCCGTTGGCCTAGTTCAGCCAAGTGGGAGCCGCAAGGTACCACCAGAGGCAGCGGGGTGGTTCACACCTTCGGTAGAGCTCGAATGTTCACCGCGGCCTCGGCGATGATTTCGGCGACCAGTACCAGAGCTGCGTCGCATTCTGCCCACACACCGTCGAGACTCCGCACGTTTCGGGCCTCACTCGTCCCGCTCGGGTTGACGTAGTCAAGATCGTGCACAATGGCGTTTCGCGCGATGAAGAAGTCGTCGAGAGCCTTGAGCTTCGCCGCTGGCATCTGAGCATTGGTCAGGCCGAGGGTGTCACAGAGGCGCGACTTCAAGTCGCTGCTGCCTTGAAAGCTCGCTTTGGCGCGTGCTGCGACGTACAGCCGGACCATCTCCTCGCGCGGGTTCAGGCTGAGGATCGCTTTGGACATAGAGCCTGATGGCCCATCAGCAAGATCCTGCTTCACATAGTCGTCGAACTTTCTCGCGGCGTTGGCATTGCCATTGATCAGCAGCGGGACGGTGTCCCTGAGCAGCCTCTTGGCGCAGGCGTCGATACCGCTGGAGGTGAAGACGATGGCGGCCCGCAGCAGATCCGCCTCATCCCTGCCAAGCCGACCACGGGGATCATCCTTCTGTTTGGCAACCCGAACAGCGGTGAGCCCGTCGAACACTCCCTGAACGGTGGCATGGGCACCCTTCAGGTACCGCCACGCCGGACTGATCGCTGTGCCTCGCGGCTTGGTAGGCAATGCAGTGAGTTCGATGAAGGTGTAGCCAGCCATGCCGCCCCCAGCCGTACAGAGTCCGCCGTGTTCTCGTCTTGGCGAGCCATCCTAGGACCAAGGGGTGGGCACCGTTCTTCCAGCGCACGCCGTGGCGCCGCTGCCGGGCGCCAGGAGACACAGCCCACCATCCACTCAACCTACCGACAGCGGGCGAGCCGCCCATCCAGCGTCCCGCCGGCCAACACCGCCAACTGGTCCGGGCCAGCGAGCTCGGTCAGCGCGTGCATCGCGGCGTCCATCAGGTCCGAGCTGACTATCGTCGTCGCCCTGGTCACCACCTCTGTCCTTCCAGTTCGCCCACCTCGCGGCCAGGGGTGGGTTCGCGCTTCGGTGGCACTCCGTAGTGACGCGCAACACCCAGCCGCGCGACCTCTCATCACCGCCCGACACCTCTCGACTCTTCTCATCCGTTGAGGCCGTCGCGTGTGCACTGGTTGTGAAATGATCTTCTATGTGGTCACTGTTTCCGCAGGTCAGGGGCATGTTCGATCAGAACTACGACCTGTAGGAGCCCCTCCGGCCCTCGGGTGCGGAACAGGGACCGGTGCCGGGCGGCGCCGGTCCTTTTCGGTTGTGAGGGGGCGGCCGGTGGGGTGGGAAACGGGGTTGCGGGGGTGGGTTGGATGGGGGGATGGGACGCAGGGTGAAGGTGACGCCGACGGTGTACGTGTCGGTGGACGTGGAGGCGGACGGGCCGATCCCGGGGCCGTACTCGATGGTGAGCTTCGGGGCGGTGGTGGCCGGGTGGCACGACGGGGAGGGGTTCCGGCGGGCGGGAGCGGGCGGGGCGGCGTTCTACCGGGAGCTGCGGCCGATCAGCGCGGAGTACGTCCCGGAGGCGCTGGCGGTGTCGGGGCTGGACCGGGCGGTGCTGGAGGCGGACGGGGCCGATCCGGCGGCGGCGATGCGGGAGTTCGGCCGCTGGGTGGAGGGGGTGCGGGGCGGGCCGGGCGGGCAGCGGTACCGGCCGGTGATGGTGGGCTACCCCGCCGTGTACGACTGGCAGTTCCTCTACTGGTACCTGGTGCGGTTCACCGGCTCCAGCCCGTTCGGGCACTCCGGCTGCCTGGACCTGAAGACGCTGTACGCGGCGCGCGCCGGGGTGCCGTTCGCCGGGATCGGGAAGCGGTCGATGCCGCCGGAGCTGCTGCCGGACCTGCCCCATACGCACCACGCCCTGGACGACGCCCGGGAGCAGGCGGAGCTGTTCGCGAACCTCTGGGAGTGGGACGGGGCTACGGGGTGTCCGGGGTGAGGGCGAGGACGGCGAGGTCGTCGGCGAGGAGGCCGGCGTAGCGGTGGACGTCCTGGGCCAGGAAGGAGACCACCCGGTCGGGGGCGGTGGTGCCGAGGGCGGCGAGGCGGGGGGCCAGCGGGTAGAAGGCGCCGGTGGTGTCGCGGGCCTCGCTGACGCCGTCGGTGTAGAGCAGGACGGTGTGGCCCGGGGGCAGCGCGACGGCGATCGCCTTGCTGCGCTCGTCGGCGGGGCCGAGGTGGCCGAGGCCGAGCGGGAGCTCGTCGGCGCAGGACACCGGGGATATGCCCCCGCCGCCGAGGAGCAGCGGGGTGGTGTGGCCGCGGTTGACGATCTCCACGCAGTCCGAGCCGGGCCGGTACTGGAGCAGGACGGCGGTGGCGAACAGTTCGTCGTCGCCGCGGTCGGCGGCGTCGCGCAGCACCGCGCGGTCCAGCTGGTCGGCGAGGTCGACCAGCCCGGGGGTGTCGTACGCGGCCGCCCGGAACGCGCCGAGGACGTCGGCGACGGTGCGGACCGCGGCCAGGCCCTTGCCCCGGACGTCGCCGAGCAGCACCCGCACGCCGAAGCGGGTGTCGCACACCTCGTACAGGTCGCCGCCGACCAGGACGTCGGCCTGGGCCGGGCGGTAGAGGCCGGCCACCCGCAGCCCGCCGGCCCGTTCGGGCACCGGGCGCAGCACGGTGCGCTGCAGGGTCTCGGCGACCGTACGGGCCTGGAGCAGGTTGCGGTTCTGCCGGGTGCGCTGCCAGGACAGGGCGGTGCCCATGACGCCGGAGAGCAGGGTGGCGATGTAGACCCAGACGTGGTGCTGCTCGTCGACGTGGTCCGCGCGCAGCGCCAGGACGAGCTGGAGGCCCAGGGAGCCGGCCGTGGTGACGGCGGTCAGCACCGGGCCGTAGCTGAACGCGGCCACCACGGGCAGCGCGGTCAGCAGGAAGCCGGCGGCGACGGCGTCCGGGACGACGGCCTCGGCGACCAGGTCCAGCACCAGCAGGAGCACCGGCAGCCAGGGCACCCACCGCGGCGCCTTGGGCTCCAGCGCCGCGGGACGCGGCGGGCGGGGTGCTGTGCGCACGGCGGGACCTCCTGGCAGGCGGCCGTTCCGGGCGATCCGCCCGGATTGGCCGGTTTGGTCCCTCCATGCTCTCCCACGGACGGCCCTGCCACGAATGGCCGAACGTCCCGGTCCCCGGGGCCGGAGGAGCCAAATCCCCGGCCCCCGGGAGCGGAACGTCAGCGGACGGTCACCGGCAACGTCTCGTAGCCGCGCAGCACCAGGCGGTCGCGCCGGGTCGGGACGCCGCCCGGGGCGAGCCGGGGGAAGCGGTCGAGCAGGGCGGGCACCGCGACCTCGGCCTCCATCCGGGCCAGCTGGGAGCCCAGGCAGAAGTGGGTGCCGCCGCCGAAGCTGAGCGGCTGGCTGTCGGTGCGGGTCGGGTCGAACACCTCGGGGCGCTCGTAGCGGTCCGGGTCGTGGTTGGCCGAGCCGATCAGCAGGGTCAGCCCGCTGCCGGGCGGGATCGGCAGGCCCTCGACGGCCAGGCCCGGCTCCAGCGCGACCCGCCCGGTGGCCTGGACCGGGGAGTCGAACCGCAGCACCTCGTCGGTGAACCCGGCCGGGGTGATCGCGCCGCTGCGCAGCCCGGCGGCCGCCTCGGGGTGGCGGAACAGCAGGGCCAGGCCGTTGCCGAGCAGGTTGGTGGTGGTCTCGAAGCCGGCCACCAGCAGCAGCACCAGGTTGGCCAGCAGCTCCCGGGCGGAGAGCCGCTCGTCGTCGGCGGCGGCGATCCGGGCCAGGTCGGTGACCAGGTCGTCCTGCGGGCGGGCCAGGCGCTCGGCGGCCAGCTCGGTGAAGTAGCCGGCCAGCTCGTCGGCGGCCTCGTCGGCGGCGGCCAGCTCGTCCAGGTCCTGGATGATCTCCAGCGCGATGGTCAGGTCGGAGGCGAGGCCGCGGAAGCGGTAGCGGTCCTGCTCGGGGACGCCGAGCAGCTCGCAGATCACCCCGACCGGCAGCCGGAAGGCGAAGGCGTCCATGAAGTCCACCGGCGAGCCGTCGGCGCCCTGCTCGGCCATCCCGTCCAGCAGCCGGTCGACCGCCGCCTCCACGGCCGGGCGCAGCGCGGCGACCCGGCGGGCGGTGAACACCGAGGCGATCAGCGAGCGGACCCGCGGCTGGTCGGGGGCGTTGCGCTGGAGGATCGAGCGGCCGAGCAGCGCGAGCGAGGAGTGCACGGCGTACTCGGGGGCCAGGCCGGCCATCATCTCGGCGGTCGCGACGCCGAAGGCGGGCGTGCGCAGCACCTTCTTGACCGCCGCGTAGCCGGTCACCACGAACATGCCGTCCCCGGCCGGGGCCACCGGGCCCAGCTCGCGGGCCCTCGCGTACAGCGGGTACGGATCGGTCCTGACCTCCGTGGTCATCAGCTGTTCGATGATCGCCGCGCCGTCCATCCGGTGCTCCCCTCCCGAGCTCACGCTTCCTGACCGGTCAACCGCCGGTGGGCGGGGCGGAGTTCCCGTACGGAACGGATCGCGCGCGGCGGGACGGGAGGACAGCGCGCGGCCGGCCGGGAGGACAGCGCGCGCCGGGGCAGGGGCGACATCGCGCGCGGCGGCTGCCGGGGCGGGCGCGGGCGGCTCGGTAGGGTGGCCGGCATGGAGATCTGGATCAACCCCCGGTGCGGCAAGTGCCGGACCGCGCTCGGCGAGCTGGACGGCGCCGGGGTCGAGTACACCGTACGGCGCTACCTGGAGGATCCGCCGACCGCGGCCGAGCTGGTGCGGGTGCTGGAGCGCCTGGGCCTGGAGCCGTGGGACATCACCCGCACCGACGAGCAGGCCGCGAAGGACCTGGGGATGAAGGGCTGGCCCCGGGAGGAGGGTTCGCGCGACCGCTGGATCGCGGCGATGGCCGAGCACCCGATCCTGATCCAGCGCCCGATCATCACCGCGGACGACGGGCACGCCGTCGTGGCCCGCACCCCGGACGCCCTCAAGTCCGTTCTGCCGTAGGGCGGTTGCGTCCCACCCGGCCCACTCATCCGGGTCGGCCGGGTCGGCCGGGTCAGCCGGGTCAGCCGGGTCGGCCGGTCAGTGGATCTGGATCCGCTCCACCGGCCGGCCGGGGTGCCAGTTGAAGACGAGCAGGTGGTCGCCCTCCAGGGCGGTGTGCACCACCTGGTCGAGCTCCAGCCGGAAGGCGTGGAACGGGGTGGGCGGCGGCTCGGGCAGATCGGCGGCGAAGGCGGCGAGTTCGGTCTCGTCGGTGACCTCCACCGCCCGGCCCGAGACCTTGGAGTCCCCACCGGCCATGGTCTCGTCCCCCGGGTGCGCGTGCAGCGCGAAGCGGGCGTCGCGCTGGAGCTCACGCGCCTTGACCGCGCCGTACATCGACCCGATCCACAGGTCGGCGCCGACGAATTCGACCTCCGTCCCGCTCACCCGGGGCGATCCGTCCTTGCGCAGCGTCGCCAGGACGTGGTGCTTGTTCGCCTCGAACCGGGCCCGGACCAGGGGCGCCAGGTCGGGGGCCTCGTGCTCGAAATCCTGCCAGGTAGCCATGGCGCCAGTCTGGCACCCGGCACCGACAACCGCCGGGCGCGGACGACCGGACTGGCAGGGGCGGTCGGGCGGATGCGGGGCAGGGGCGGCGGGCCGGTCGGGGGCGGCGGGCCGGTCGGGGGCGGGCCGGGAGCGCCGGGCCGCTGTCGGTGGCCGGTGCCAGACTGGCCGGGTGACCACCACGACCACGTACATCGCCTTCCTGCGGGCCATCAACGTCGGCGGCCGGACGGCGCGGATGGAGCGGCTGCGGGCGCTCTTCGCCGAGCTCGGGCTGGGGAACGTCCGCTCCTACATCCAGAGCGGCAACGTCTTCTTCACCACCGCCGAGCCGGACCGCGCCGCGCTGACCGGGCGGATCGAGGAGCACCTGGAGCAGGCGCTCGGGTACCCGGTGCCGGTGCTGCTGCGGACGGTGGACGAGGTGGCCGACCTGCTCGCCGCCGAGCCGTTCCGGGGCGTCGAGGTGACGCCGGACGTCCGGCTGGTCGTCGCCTTCCTCTCCGAGCCGCTGCCCGCCGAACTCGCCCTCCCCCACCGCTCGCCGAAGGGCGACATCGAGGTGGTCGGCGCCGGTCCGGGGGCCGCCTACGTGGTGGTCCACCTCCGGGACGGCAAGTGGGTCACCAAGGAGATGTTCGGCAAGGCCTACCGGGGCGCGGTCACTTCCCGGTTCCTGCACACCACGGAGAAGATCCTGGCCGCCGCCCGCAAGGCCTGACGGCCCGTACGACAGCCGGGGACGGCCCGGACGGCGGCCGGGGACGGCCCGGACGGCGGCCGGGGTCCGTCGGTACGGCGTCCCGGAACGGCCCGTACGGCACACCGGAAACGCGCGGAACCGCCCGGCCGGAAAGGGCGTCTGGACTGCCGTGACGTACGAACCCCGCGCCCGCGCCCGGCGTGATCTGGACAGCCGGAATCGGCCGCGCGGACAATGTGGCCATGACGCCTCCTGAGCTCCCCGCCGGCACGGCCGGGCCGACCGGCGCGGTCCGGCCCTCCGACGCCGAGCGGGAGGAGGCGCTCGGGGTGCTGCGGGACGGCGCGGGCAGCGGGCGGCTCTCGCACGACACCTTCCTCGGCCGGATGGACATCGTCCTCCGGGCCACCAGCCGCGGCGAGTTGGACGCGGCGGTGGCCGGACTGCCGACCGGCGGGCCGGTCGAGCGGTTCGTGCTGCGGACGGTCGGGCGGATCTCCGCCTTCGGCGACCGGCTGGGCAAGGCCTGGCGCACCGAGCGGCTGCCGGGGCTGAGCCTGCCGCAGTCCGGGGCCGGGAAGTTGACGATCGGCCGGCTCCCCGGCTCGGGACTGCGGCTGCACGACCCCTCGGTGTCCCGGAACCACGCCGAACTGCGGCACGAGCGGGACGGCTGGATGCTGTACGACCTCGGCTCGACCAACGGCACCCATGTGAACGGGCGCCGGATAGCGGGCGGCGTCCGGGTCCGGCCCGGCGACCAGGTGCGGTTCGGGAACCTGGAGTTCCGGCTCGCCCCGCTCTGACCGGCCCGCCCCCGGCCCCGCCCGCCCAGGCGCCCCGGGTCAGTGCGGGAACTGCCGGGGCGGCCGCTGACGCGGCAGCTCGTCCTGGAACTCCGCGATGACGGTGGCGATCTGGCGGGTCACCACGGTGTTCTCCAGCCGGTCCAGGTACCGGTGCTCGGCGGCCAGCGCCTCGACCGTGACGCCGAAGTAGAGCGTCATCAGCGGATTGATGAAGAGCTGCTCGCCCTTGGTCCGCTCGGTGAAACGGACGTCGCCGAACTCGCCGCGCAGCGCCGCCGCCACCGAGCCGTTGACGATGCTGGGGTGTTCCGGGAAGGCGGCCCGGGCGTGCTCGACGGCGTCCAGGTAGAGCACCCCCTCCCGACTGTCGCGCGGGACGGAGAAGGCGCCGAGGTAGCCGCCGGCCCGGTCGATCGCGGCGAGGTTCTCCAGCACCAGGGAGTGGTTGACGCCGTGGTGGGCGTCGATGCCGAAGCCGAGGCAGGCGACCAGCCGCTCGGGCACCTCGTCCAGGCCGGCCACCGCGCCCAGGCTCGCCATGTCCTCTTCCGGGGTGCCGAGTCCGGCCTCGTCGCCGCGCATCAGGATGTCGGTGCCGCCGTCCACCAGCAGGACCGCGTCCACACCCAGGCGGCCGACCAGCGCGCGGTAGGCCTCGCGCAGCGGCTGCACACCCACCGACGGGAAGGCCCACACGGTGTCGGGCATGCCGTGCCGGTTCAGCCAGCGGGCCAGGGTGCGCTCCGGGAAGTAGCCCTCGGGGGCGGCGGTGTCCGGTCCGATCCGGGCCACGTCGGACTCCGCCCAGACGTCGAGCGGCAGGCCGTAGAGGTGGGAGAAGGAGAGGTTGGCCAGGTGCACCTCCTTTCCCGCGGCCCGCAGGGCGAGGGCGATCGGCAGCCCGGCGTACACGTCGAATCCGCCGCCGGCTCCGGCGATCAGGATGCGCTCGGCGGCCAGCAGCCGGGTGAGCAGCGGTGGTTGCAGCAGGGAGGTCACCGGCGGGACGGTAGCAGGACGGCGGCCCGCGGCGAAGCGCTGGTCCCCGCCCCCGCGCCCGGCCGTCGGTGTCAGTGGCGGGTGCAAGGATGCGGGCATGACCGAGGAGACGGTTCTCACCCCCGACGTGCTGCGCGAAGTCCAGGAGCGGGCAAGCGAGTTGATCCGGTGCGGCTTCCAGGAGCCGGACGAGATAGCCGAGTCCCTGGTCGAGGACCTCGACGACCAGGGGCTGACGCAGGAGGAGGCGGAGCGGATCGTCGCTCCGCTGTGGGCCGCGCGGCTGGCCGAGCAGGCGGCCTGGCCGGAGACCACCGACGTGGACCGGCTGGCGGACGCCTTCGACGCGCTGGAGGACCAGGGCATCGTCGCGGCGATGGACTTCACCTGCTGCGCGGGCTGCGGCTACGCGGAGATCGGCGGCGAGGCCGGGGAGGGCTCGGTCGGCTTCGTCTTCTTCCACCAGCAGGACACCGAGGCGGCGGCCGCCGGCCGGGGGTTGATGCTGCGCTACGGCGGGTTCCGCGCCGGGGAGGAGACGACCGAGGTCTCGGAGCGCCGGACGGCGGAGGTCGGGCGGACGGTGGTCGCCGCGCTGGAGGCCGTCGGGCTGACGGCGGAGTGGGACGGCTCGCCGCACACGGCGATCCGGGTCGCACCGCTGGAGTGGCTCAACCGCCTGCCGGAGTAAGCGGCCGGAGCGGCGGGCGGGACGGCCGGCACCCGATGCCGATGGGCCCAATCCCCCTGGAAATACGGAGAGTTGGGATATCAGCCAGCCCCCGGAGCCTTCGAGCATATGCCGGAGGCCCGTACCGGAGGCCCATGCCACGCGCGTAGATCAACGGCCCGAGAAGAGGCCCCGGGGTCAGTCGGCGACGCTCCCCAGACCGCCGAAGCCGGGACCGAGGCCGAAGCCGGTGCCCGTGCCCGTGCCGGCACCGCCGACCGGGCCGTCCACCGGCCCCCACAGCGGCGAGGTGCAGCGCTGGTAGGTCGCGTGCCAGTGCGGCCAGTTGCGGGCCACGTCGTCGTCGCACTCGGCCAGCAGCCGTTCGACCAGCGCGGGCTCCACGCCCTCCAGCAGCCAGGCCAGCGCGTCCGCGACGCCCGGGCCGTCGGCCAGCCGCAGCAGGTCCAGCAGCTCGCCCAGCCCGCCGAGCCGGGAGCCGTCGGCGACCACCCGCTCCATCCGGGGCAGCAGCTGCCGCTCCTCGATCCGCAGGTGGGTCTCCAGCCGGGCCGCCAGGTCCTCCATCGCGTACGCGACCGGCCAGGCGCTGCCGGTGTCCCGGCTCGCTATCCGCACCAGCGTGGTGACCCGGGTGAAGGAGTGGTCCAGGTTGTGGTGGTCGTCCTCCAGCCAGTTGAGCAGCAGCCGCAGCTCGGGCGCGAAGCGGCGCACGATCGGCCAGAGCCGGGTGTCCTGCTGCTCGTGGTGGCAGGTGAGCATGGCGGTGATGAAGTTCCAGTGCCGCAGCAGCGCCTCGCCCTTGTCGTCCTCGTCGGGCTGGAGCAGCCGCAGCGCGTTGGGCAGCCGGGCGAGGTCCCGGCGCAGCGCGGCGTGCACCAGGCGCAGGCCGGCGAACCGCGGGGTGGCCGGCTCGTCGTCCACGACCTGCCCGTACGCGTACGCGTCCCCGCCCAGCGAGTCGGCTCCGGACTGGCCCTGGGCGGGCACGGTGTGGACGGGCTGGGGCACCAGGTGGATCGGCATGGGACTCTCTTCACTGCTTGGGGCACGACGGGTGGCGGCGGCCGGTGAGGACCGCCCCAGCCAAGGTGCTCGCAGTCGATCAGAAGCGAATCAATGTCCGATTGACGCGCAGGTCACGGGGCTGCCGACGGGCGGCGGAACCGCACCGGAACCCCCCGGCAAGCTCCACCGGGGAAGCCGTTGGAAGAACCGCGGAAGAACCGCGGGAAGGCCCGCGCGCAGACCCTCCGGAAGCAGAACCGCCGGTGCCGGGAGCGCGAACGCGTCCCGGCACCGGCGGCAGCGGTGGGAGCAGGTGGGAAACAGGTCGGAGCAGGGGCCTCAGTCGGCCGCCGGCCCCGCCAGGTGGGCGGTGAGCCACACCAGGGTGTCCGGGATCATCTTCTTGAAGTCCGAGGTCAGGTGCTTGCCGCCGGGCTGCTCGTGGTACTGGAGGTTCACCGGCGGCACCGCCTTCTCCACCCAGCTCTTGACCACCTTGGTCTCGTACGGGTTGGCACCGCCCGCGGTGACCAGCATGCTCACGTCCGCCTTGCCCTGGGTGACCAGCACGTCCGGGTTGTTGGCGGCCTTCTCCGCGTCGTGGCCCTTCCACAGCCCCGAGTCCGGTATGAAGTAGCCGTCGATCGGCACCGCGGCCTTGTAGACCTGCGGGTACTGGAGGGCGAGCTTGGCGCTGCAGAAGCCGCCGGTGGAGGCGCCCATCACGCCCCAGCCGTCGCGGCCCTTCACGGTGCGGAAGTTGGCGCGGACGAAGTCCGGGAGGTCCTCGGCCATCCAGGTGGCCATCTTGGCCTGGCCCGGGATGTCGGAGCAGTCCAGCGCGTTCTTCTCGTCGCCGTTGAAGTTCTGCACCGGCATGATCATGATGAACGGGTGGGACTTGCCCTCCTTGACCAGCCGCTCGTTCTCCTCCTGGATCGGCAGCTGGTTGTCGGTCCAGGTGTTGTAGCCGTTGCTCTGGCCGCCCGCGAACAGGGTGAGCACCGGGAAGCCGGTCTTGGCGAACTTGGGGTCGTTGTACTCGGGCGGCAGCCAGACCCAGACCTGGCCGGTGACGCCGGACTTCGCGCCGGTCACCTTGGTCATCATGATCGGGCCGGCGCCGGTGTCCCGGGACTTGCTGAGGGCGGCGGCGGGCCCGGTGGGCATCAGCACCTTGCCGGAGGCGGCGGCCGGGGTCGCGCTGCCGGTCGCGGGCTGGCCGGTGCCGGTGGTGCTCGGGCTGCCCGACGAGCTGCCGCCGGTCGCGCCGGCGCTCGCCGTGGCGCTGTCCCCCTTCCCACCGCCGGAACTCCCGCAGGCCGCGAGCGAGGCGGCCAGGGCGAGCACGGCGGCGCCGGACAGGACGGCGCGGGAACGGGACGACTGCCTAAGCACGGTGAGGACTCTCCGACCGATGTCGCGCCCGGTCCGTGACCGGGCGGCGGCCCCCCGGTGGGGCCGGACATGCCCGAGGGCACAGCGCTGGCGCGTCCCCCGGAGTGATGGCGCGCCGCCCCTTCGCGGGGGTGCGCCTTCCTGCGATCTTATGACGTAGGCCGGGGTGGCCCGGTTGCGCGGTGGCCACCGGAAATCCAATGTTTGTTCGCGATCAGGTAAAAGCCTTCACCCGTCCCCCCGGTCGGCGGGGGCCGGTCGGCGGGGGTGGCCGTCGGAGCCCCGTCGAATCGTCCGGATTCTGGTGATTCGACCAGCTCCTCGGCGGCTTCGACCAGTGACGGCGGCCCCCGGATCCGCGAAGATCTCCGGGGCACGCCCAGGCCTTGCCCAGGCTGTGCCCAGGCCATGCCCAGGGCACGCCCAGGCCGGGGCCGACCGGGAACAGTCATCGAGGAGGGTGCCATGAACCAGCGGATCGCCGTCGTCACCGGAGCCGGGAGCGGCGTCGGCCGGGCCGTGGCGGTGGAACTGGCCGCGGACGGCTGGCGGACGGTGCTGGCCGGCCGCCGGTCCGGACCGCTGCGGGAGACCGCCGCGCTCTGCGCCGGCCCGGCCGACGTGGTGCCGACCGACGTCACCGACCCGGCCGCGGTGGACGCGCTGTTCGCCGCGGCCGCCGAGCGCCACGGCCGGGTGGACCTGCTGTTCAACAACGCCGGCGCCTTCGGCCCGGCCGTCCCGGTGGACGAGCTGGCGGTCGAGGACTGGCGGGCCGTGGTCGACCTCAACCTGACCGGCGCCTTCCTCTGCGCCCGGGCCGCGTTCCGGCGGATGAAGGAGCAGGACCCGCGGGGCGGCCGGATCATCAACAACGGCTCGATCTCCGCGCACGTCCCGCGCCCGCACTCGATCGCCTACACCGCGACCAAGCACGCCGTGACCGGCCTGACCAGGTCGCTGTCGCTGGACGGCCGCCCGTACCGGATCGCCTGCGGGCAGATCGACATCGGCAACGCGGCGACCGACATGACGGCGGCGATGGGCGCGGGTGTGCGGCAGGCGGACGGCCGGATCGCCCCCGAGCCGACCATGGACGTGGCCGACGTGGCGCGCACCGTACGGCACATGGCCGGGCTGCCGCTGGAGGCCAACGTGCAGTTCGCCACCGTGATGGCGACGGCCATGCCCTACATCGGGCGGGGCTGAACCCCGGCCCGGAGGGCCGCGGGAGGGGCCCCGTCGGTCGATGCCGACGGGGCCCCGGTCCGCTCCGGCCTCACGGCCGCCAGGTGTCGTTCAGCGTGACCGTCCCGCCCGAGGGCACCGTCGCCGTCCGGTTGGCGCCGGACTCCCAGGTCACCGCGCCGCTCGCGTCCTTGCGGACGTACTTGTACTGGAAGGACGTGCCGGCCGGCAACGACAGCGCCAGCGACCAGACCGGGTAGCCCGCCGAGGAGAGCGGCAGCGCCTTCGCCGGGTCCCAGCCGCCGAGCGCCGCGGCGTCGCCGACCAGGTAGATGTTCTGCCCGGGCGTGGTGGTCGCGTTGACGTTGAACGAGGCGCCGGAGACGCTCGCGCCGGGCTGGACGTACAGCGCGACCGCGTCGCCCGCGCCGACCGTCGCGGTGAACTGCCCGTCGGCGCCCACCTGGTAGGTCGGGCCGGTGCAGCCGCCGCCCGCCTGCGGGTCGCCGTGCTGGACGTCGCAGTAGGTGCCGGCCGGCAGCCCGGTCTGGAAGGTCCGGGTGATCGCGGCGCCCTCGTGGTTGATCGCGACGTAGCCCTTGCCGCCGCGGCCGAAGGCGATCGCGTTGCCGCCGTTGGACCACCAGTTGCTCACCCCGGTGCCCGCCACCGCGTTGCGGAAGCCGACCATGTTGGCGATCTGCCGCCAGGCGTGGGTGCAGTTCCAGCCGTCCTGGTAGCAGGCGTTGACGGTGCCGCCGTTCGGCGGGCCGTCGTCCTTGTTGGCGAAGGAGTAGCCGGAGTAGACGTTGGGGGCGCCGTACGGCGAGGCCAGCAGGAAGACGTTGGCGAGCGTGTAGGTGTTGCCGTAGGTGGAGTTGAGGGTGGAGCCGTTGCGCTCGGTGTCCCAGTTGTCGACGAAGGTGCGCGCCTGGCCGCTCGGCAGGTAGCCCCAGGAGGCGCCCCAGCCGCTGAGGTTGGCGAGCTTGTCGGTGGTGAACATCCGCTTGAGGTCGGTGCCGGCCCGGAACTCGTCCAGGTCGCCGGTGCCGGTGTACTCGGTGGGCTGGACCGGCTCGCCGGCGCCGTAGATGACCTCCTGGACCCAGTACGCCTTGGGGTTGGCCATCCTGGCCTTGATCGCGGCGAGGTCGGCGGCGGCGATGTGCTTGGCGGCGTCGATCCGGTAGCCGTCGACGCCGAGCGAGGCCAGGTCGTCCAGGTAGTGCGCGATGGTGGTCTGGACGTAGGCGCTGCCGGTGTCCAGGTCGGAGAGGTTCTCCAGTTCGCAGTTCTGGACGTTGCCGCGGTCCTGGTAGTTGGTGATCGGCTGGCGGCAGCCGTGGAAGTCCTGGTCCTGGTACGTGCCGGGGTAGTTGTACTTGGTGTACGCGGTGCCGCCGGTGCCGGTGCCGGAGCCCGCCGACATGTGGTTGACCACCGCGTCGGCTATCACCTTGACCCCGGCCGCGTGGCAGGTGGCGACCATGTTCTTGAACGACGTGCGGTCGCCGAGCCGTCCGGCGATCTTGTAGCTGACCGGCTGGTAGGACGTCCACCACTGCGCGCCCTGGATGTGCTCCTGCGGCGGGGAGACCTCGACGAAGCCGTAGCCCTTGGGCCCGAGGGTGGAGGTGCAGGCCTGGGCGACGGAGTCGAAGCGCCACTCGAAGAGGATGGCGGTGACGTCCTTGCCGTTGTTGGCGGGCGGGGCGGCCTGGGCGGCGGGGGCACCGAGGGAGGTGCCGAGCGAGAGGGCGAGCGCCGCCGAGGCGGCGAGCGCACCGGCCGCGCGGGCGGGCCGGCGGGCGGGGGCGGTGGTGACCACGTCGTCTCCTGGGGGTGGCTGGGGTGGGGCAGCCGGAGGGGGAGCCTGCGGAAGGGCCGCAGGGGGACTGCAGGAAGTTTCTGCAACTTGCCGGAAACTTGCAGCGCCGAACCTAGAGGCACCCGCGGGGGCCGTCAAGACCTTGGTCGAAAGCCCGGGAGAAGCCGAGGATGAGCCGGGGAGCGAGCCCGGGAGCAGACCCGGGAGAAGCCGAGGAGGAGCCGGGGCCGGGCCAGGAGGAGCGGGCACGACAAGGGCCCGGCAGCCGTAGCCGCCGGGCCCCTCACCTGTCCTGGTTCACCGGCCCGTCAGGAGCCGGCCCGGGCTCAGCCGGTCTGGACGGAGGTGTCGTCGATCACGAAGCTGGTCTGGAGCGAGGCGTCCTCGGTCCCGGCGAACTTCACGGTGACCGTCTGGCCCGCGTAGGCCGACAGGT